>JARRNV010000028.1:0-9656 GCA_037384685.1 Sulfurimonas sp. | reverse complement strand
CATAATCTCGATCTCGTTAATCGGTGAAGCAGAGATCCCTTCTTGAGCAAGTTTTTCAAACTCTTCCATATTGTACGCTACACCTGAACCACCACCGGCAAGTGTAAATGAAGCACGTGAAATTACAGGGAAACCGATCTCTTTTGCAACTTCGATCGCCTCTTCAACGCTGTAAGCATTTTTACTTTTTGGTAAATCCATACCAATTTTAATCATCGCTTCATTAAAAAGATGTCTGTCTTCCCCTTTGCTGATAGCCACCGGGTCTGCACCTAAGAACTCTACGCCTTCTAGCATCCCTTTTTCATACATGCTCATTGCAACATTTAGAGCAGTTTGTCCACCCATTGTAGGTAAAACAGCGTCAATGTTTTCTTCTTTAATGATTTTTGCAATGACATCTTCTTTGATTGGTTCTATATAAGTACGATCAGCAAATTCAGGATCAGTCATAATAGTAGCTGGATTAGAGTTAATAAGTACTACACGATATCCAAGCTCTTTAAGAGTTTTACAAGCTTGTGTTCCCGAATAATCAAACTCACAAGCTTGACCAATGATAATCGGTCCAGAACCTATAAGTAAAATAGTTTTAATGTCAGTGCGTTTTGGCATTCTTTACCCCATAAAATATTCTGTATAAAATTTATGGATTATAGCCAAGATGCACTTAATATTTGATGAACTTTAATACTCAAAATTATAAAGAATAGATGCTAGTCCGGAATAAATGTAATTATCTTCCACAAGTGGAGAATTTGTCGCACTTTTAGGAAGTCTGTCGTAACGTAAGTTAAAAAGTGCAGAAAAGTTTTTTGTTATTGGAAAACCTATATAAGTTTGAACACCATATTCAAAACCGGAACCGGCATTATAAAGAGGGCGATTAAGAGTAAGATTTACTTCGTTTGCTTTAACACCATAGTAGTAGTTCATAAATTTATCACTCATATAAAGCATTACAATACTTGGGTAGAAATTTACTTTACCTATAGAGTATTTTGTACCAATTTCAGTTCTGTTTAGCCACGATTTGTGGTACCCTAAAAGATCATGCAAAAGCATATTTTCTATATATGTATCTTTATATTTTGCACTAAAAGCAAGCCCACCTTCAAGCGAGCTTTTTCTCTCATCCATACCTGTTAAATATAAAGAATCACTTGATTTGTATCCTAAGGTTCTAGGCTGTGCAGTAAGAGATAATCCCCATGCAAAATCATCCTGTTTATCGCCTAAAAAGTAAACTCCAAGACGCGACCATCTAACGTAAAATACAGAGTTGTCAAAAAATACAACAGGAGAAGGGAGAATAAAATCAGATGTGTCTTTATACGGTTGAGACTGAATATACGGTCCAAAACCTATGCTGACTTCTTGTTTTGAATCATTTGCTAATAATAAACTAGACAACATTAAAAGAGCTAGAAAAAAACGTTTCATTTTACAACCTTGATCATATAAAAATAGTTTGGCTCGTTCGTACTGTAATAAGGTTTTATAACAGCATTTTGATACCCTTCAGACTGATTAATTGAGATAACTTTACCAACTTTTAGACCCTTGAAAAATATATTGTCAAGTCCTGATGTGATCACTTCATCTCCTATACCAATCTCAAACCAAGCAGGGATAAAATTTACTACTATATTCTCTTCATTATTTCCATGAGCGATACCGGGAGCTTTGTTATCACCGATATAAACAGAGTAAGCACTTTTGATATCATTGTTAAGAAGTGCTAAGGGCTTAGAGTTATAGTTAATAACAATTCCTGCAACCATCTCTTTATAAGTAAGTCCATAAATTTTTGAGCTGTTGTAATCTTCTACATGTAACCATAAACGGTTTAAGTTTCCAAATTTTTGGTAAGAAGTTGTACGTACAAGCTGCACTTCCGGTTTAATACTCATATTGGAATCATTAGCTTGATAAAGATCATCTATCTCTGACGCTAATTCCTGCATTACCAGATGGTTATTTTCATAATTTTGTAGTTGATCTTTGAGTTGTTCAATTCTTGATGCTTGAAAAAAGTGTTTTTCAATACCGTTGTCAAGATATAAAACGGCATTATGGTAGGTGTCTTTAATAAAGTTCAAAGAGTTTATAAAAGGTTTTTGAACACTCTGAGAGAAATTAAGTGCACCCACAAAGAGTGCAATTAATACAAAAAAGTATATAAAAGAAGATTTATTCATTCTCGAAAAGTTCTTGGAGTAGATCGATCTCTTCTAGTGCGCGACCAGTTCCGCGAGCAACTGCTAAAAGTGGCTCATCAGCTACAAATACAGGAATTTTAACAATATCTGAAAGATATTTGTCAAGTTGACGAATTAACGCTCCACCACCTGTTAAGATAATACCATGGTTGACAATATCACCTGCAAGATCAGGAGGCATGATTTCGAGTACATCACGAAGTGCTTCTGCGATCTCTTTGAGTGGTTCTTTCATAGCGTCACGTGCATCATCAGAAGTTAGTTCAACTGAGCTTAAAAGTCCTTCAACTTGATCACGACCGTTAATGATCATAGATAGTGGCTCATCTAAAGATACCGCAGTACCGATAGTGATCTTGATCTCTTCGGCAACTCTTTCACCAATAAGTAAGTTGTATTTTTTTCTAACGTAGTTGATGATCCCTTGATCTATCTTGTCACCCGCTGTACGAATTGACTTAGAAAGTACAAGACCACCGAGTGAAACAACACCGATTTCAGTTGTACCACCACCGATATCAACAACTAAGTTTCCTTGTGGTTCGCGAATATCAACACCGGCACCGATTGCTGCTGCCATTGGTTCTTCGATCAAAAATACTTCACGTGCACCAGCACTCATAGCAGATTCACGAACAGCTTTTCTCTCAACTTGAGTGAGTCCGTAAGGTACACAAATAATAATACGTGGAGAGATTAAAGAGCTTCTACCATGTGCTTTTTCAATGAATTTTCTGATCATTTTTTCAGTCATATCAAAGTCAGCAATAACACCATCTTTCATAGGTCGGATAGCTTTAATATTACCCGGAGTTTTACCAACCATCTCTTTTGCTTCATGTCCAACAGCTAAAACTCTGCTTTGTCCATATTTTTCTGTTTTTACAGCAACAACAGAAGGTTCATTAATAATAATACCTTTGCCTTTTGCAATAACAATAGTGTTCGCTGTTCCTAAGTCAATTGAGAGATCGCTTGAAAAAAGTCCTATAAGTTTGTTAAAGATCATATTCCTACCTTATGCTGATATTTCTGTTGTTTTTTTAATATAAACCGGCTGTTCACCGTTTTGTATAACATTTTCTGTTATAAGTACTTCATACCCTTCATACTCCGGAAGCTCATACATAATGTCGATCATAGCTTCTTCAAGAATAGCGCGTAATCCTCTAGCCCCGGTTTTACGTTTGATCGCTTTTTTAGCTATAGCACGAAGCGCATCATCTTCGAAGTTTAGCTCAACATTGTCAATAGAAAATAACTTGATGTATTGTTTGATCAAAGAATTTTTTGGTTCTGTTAAGATTCGTACCATATCGTCTTCATTTATCTCATTAAGTGAAGCTATAATTGGAAGACGACCAACAAGTTCCGGAATAAGACCATAGTGGACTAAATCTTCAGGTTCAACCATGTCATAAGTTGGTTTTTTCTCATCTTTTGTCTTTTTATCGTGTCCAAAGCCTAAAACATTTTCACCTTGTTTACGTTTTAAAATCTCATCAAGGCCATCAAATGCACCACCACAAATAAATAAAATATTTGTTGTGTCAATTGTAGTAAACTCCTGATTAGGATGTTTACGTCCACCTTTTGGCGGAATGTTTACGGATGAGCCTTCAATAATTTTCAGAAGTGCTTGTTGTACACCTTCACCTGAAACATCACGAGTGATCGAACGGTTTTCACTCATACGTGAAACTTTATCTACTTCATCTAGGAAAATAATCCCTTTTTGAGCACGTTCAACATCACCGTCAGCTGCTTGGATTAGTTTTGTCAAGATGTTTTCAACATCTTCACCAACATATCCTGCTTCAGTTAAACTTGTAGCATCTGCAATAGCAATAGGCACATTTAGAACTCTGGCAATAGTTTGTGCCATAAGTGTTTTACCGCTTCCAGTCGGTCCAATTAGTAGGATGTTAGATTTCGCAATCTCTGTATCGTCATTTTCATCTTTAGTCGTTTTAAAAATTCTTTTATAGTGGTTATATACGGCAACACTTAGAAGTTTTCGAGCACGTTCTTGACCGATTATATAATCACCTAAAAAGTTATTTAGCTCTTTTGGTGTCATTAACTGTTCTACAGCATCAAGAAGCTCACCGTTTTGTTCATTTAGAGATTCTTTATCATCACCAAACATAATTTTATATGCAGAGATTACACAGTTTTTACAGATGTAAACACCATTACCGGCAATAAGTGGGTTTGTTTCACTCTCACTTGCATCACAAAAGCTACAATGTCTATGAATCATAATTAATTTTTCCTTTCAAATGGAATACCGCGTTTTGTTTTGATCACAAAGTTACAAAGATCGTTTACATAGTGATTCTCACTATTTTCTAGTAAGTCACTAGCAGTGTCTTTTAAAGGCTTTCCGGATTCAAAAAGTTCGCGATAAGCAGATTTTAAAGCATTTATGTCATCACGATCAATGTGTCGACGAAGACCGGTAAGGTTTAAGCCTCTAAGACTTGCACGGTTCCCTTCAGCCATACAAAATGGCGGAACATCTTGTGCAAGAGCAGAAGCTCCCCCAACCATGGCATAATCTCCAATATGAACAAACTGATGAATCGGTGTCATACCGCCAACTACAACATAATCACCAAGTTCAACATGACCTGCCAATGTTGCAGCATTTGCCAAGATACAGTGATTACCGATAATTACATCGTGTCCTAAGTGCACATAGCCCATAAAAAGGTTGTGGTTACCAATGATGGTTTTACCACCGCCGCCTTTTGTACCAGGATTAAAAAGTGTAAACTCTCTAATTTTGTTGTTATCACCTATGATTAGTTCAACATCTTCACCGTCAAATTTTAGATCTTGTGGAATTGAACCGATTACTGCATGAGAAAAAATTTCATTATTCTTTCCAATCGTTGTCTTACCATAGATACAGGCACCTTGAGCGATTTTAGTTCCATCACCGATTACAGCTTCGCTAGATACATGGCAAAATGCTCCAATTTCAACATTTTCACCGATAACTGCACCATCTTCGATGATTGCTAGTTTGGAAATATTACTCAATTTTTAACCTTATTTATCCACGATCATAGCTTTTAGTTCAGCTTCACTTGTTAGTTTTCCATCAACATACGCTTCACCTTTAAGCAACCAAATAGCACCTTTGTGTTTAATAACAGAGATTCTGTATTCAAGCTTGTCACCTGGTTTTACAGGGCTTCTAAACTTTGCTTTGTCAATACTCATAAAGTATACAACTTTATTTTTTACTTCTTCTTCGCTTAGATTATCCATACTTTTAAAAGCTAAAACGCCGCCGGCTTGCGCCATACCTTCTAAGATCATAACACCCGGATAGATCGGGTGACCCGGAAAGTGACCTTCAAATACAGGTTCAGAAATAGATACATTTTTATAACCAACAAGTGATTCATTTTTTACGATATCTGTAATTCTATCAACAAGTAAGAAAGGGTAACGGTGAGGTAAAATATTTTGAATCTCAACAACATCCATAATCATAATTTTTAAGCCTTGTGAAAATAATTTTGGATATTTTATCTAAAATTTCATTATAAAATGATTAGTTTTGGATTAGGATTAGTTTTTCTTGTGTGTCTTCATAAGTTGTGGCATCTAGTTCAATACTCAGTTTAGCGTCTGGAATCTTATCAATTACTATAATTGGAGATAGGTCATAATTTGTTTTATTTATCTTCGATCGAAATACAAGTTCTTGATCAAAACTCAGTGGATTATAGATCAACTCTTTTACACTTTTATAGTTTGTATCATTTTGTTTATTGAAAAAATTTAAGGTGATAAACTTGATCTCTTCTCGGTTAAAGTAAGCAATGCTATCTGATTCAAAATCAATGCGCCCTTGCGCTTTTTTTCTCGGAAGTGTTGAGTATGAAAGCGCATAAGCATCTAGTACGTCATTTTTTCCCGCTGTTATTTTAAAGCTAAATTGACGGTAGTTTAAAAACTTTTGTTTTACGATCTTGTAAGGAATAGCTTTTTCTTCAAGTTCATTTCTGTAGCGGTACATCTCTAGACGTTCTTCGATCGAAGCAGGAAGAATTTGTCCTGAGATAGGGGAGAACATCTCGTCCATAAGTTTATCTTGGTGTTCTCTTTGCATTGTTAAACCGTATATACATCCGCAGTAATCTTGACGGTAAAGCTGCTCCTCTTTAGTAACACGGGATTGATCTTGGGTACCGCCACCGCTTCTATAATCTACTGCTATAAACTCAACACCATGTTTTGCATAAAAATCATCACCGACACGTTTGAGCTGTTCTTGTGATTTTAGCGGGCTTACAAGTAAGGTTGTGGTGATCTTTTCCTCACCGAGTTCAAGTGCTTTTTGTGCACTAGTGATGCTTCAAAATCGTATTCACCTTCGAGTAAGTCAATACCAAGTTTTTTGCATGATCGCTGTACATCAAGGTAGCGTAATTGGTATTCCGAATAGGGATGGATATTTGGATCGTAAAAAAATCCAGTTAGTTTTTCTTCGGGAAAATCTTTTTGTAACTTTTCCAAGAAAAAATGGCTGTCAACCGAACAGCAAATATGGACTAGCATCGCTACCTTTCAAACTATTTTTAAAATTATAGCAATTTTTAGATCTCTTCTAAAGCCTTTTTGATAGCTTCAGGCAAAGAGATGTCGATTTTAGAACATTCATCAAACATACACATTTCACATATAGTACCAGCATCAGTCTCTTCTTGGATTGCTTCTAAGTTATCTCCGAATTGTTTTACACTCTCTACAATTGAGTCATAATCAATATAGGCACACCTGCATACTTTCATTGTATATCCTTAGTATCAATTTTTATTGACCAAGAAGATTCATAAAGTATTCCGATTTTGTAAAAGGTGGGATTGGATTTATATTGAAGAACTGGAGTAGAACTTACTCCAGTATAAAAAAGCTTACACTTTTTCTTTGAAGATCTCGATAGAAGTGATCTCATCTTGCATTCTGATGTCATCAAGTACTGACATTGAATCTGCATCATCCTCTTCGATTCCACCAAAAACTGTATGAACACCATCTAAGTGTGGACATGGAACAAAACAGATGAAGAATTGGCTACCACCAGTGTTTGGTCCGGCATGAGCCATAGATAAAGTTCCTTTTCTATGTTTGTGAGTGTTTTTGTCAGTTTCACAAGCAATCGCCCAATCCGGTCCACCAGTACCAGTTCCGTGTGGACATCCACCTTGCGCCATGAAACCAGGGATAACTCTATGGAAGTTAAGATCATTATAGAAACCTGTGTTTGCTAAGTGTGCAAAGTTTGCAACCGTATTTGGTGTCTCTTCCGGGTAAATTGTACTGCAAAGTTTATAAATTAAGTATAATTCTTCTATGAAAGAGATATTTATTAAGTTACAAAATTATCTGACACTTAGATTTAAAACTGTAACTATTCGTCAAGCAAACATCATTACAACACTTGTCATTTTAGTTTTTACTATAGTATTTGCATATCTGCTGATCAAAGAAAATTATCACGATTACGAAAAAACACTTTCAAAACAACATCACGATCAAGCTATTGGTGTAAAAGAACTTTATAACTATGAAACGGCAGAAGAAAAGTTAAAATCTCTTTTAATTAAAAATACTTTGGCGATCGCTACACTTGCGTTTATACTTTTCGCAATAATGCTTGGATTTTATAAAATTTTTAATACTTTACTACAACGTGATATGCAGGCATTTCTCGATTTTTTTAAAGGGGTAACCTATAATGATCAAGTTCTTAATCCTCATACGATCTTCTTTAAAGAATTTAAAACAATGGTAGTACATGTTAATGACATGGTAGATACTATTAAAGGGCAAAAAAGAAGACTTAGAGAGTTGAACGTAAACCTAGAAGATAAAGTAAAAGAAAAAACGCAAGATTTAGAGCGTATACTTGATGCGCAAAAAGAGTTTTTACGCTACACGGTACATGAAACAAATACGCCGTTAAGTGTGATACTTACATCCTTAGAGCTTTATGAGATGAAACATGAAAAAGATAGAGATCTTGCAAAAGTGGAAGCTGCTGCAAAAAACATATTTAGTATTTACGATGATCTGAGCTACCTAGTGAAAAAAGAACATGTCGATTATCCAAAAGCTTCTATAGATATAAGTAAATTTATTCAAAGTCGCATTGATTTTTTCAGTGAAGTTGCTCATCTCTCAAACCTCTCATTCTCTTTTGTAAGTGAGATTCAAGATGTATATATATTTTTCAATGAAACAAAATTGCAGCGTATTATAGACAACAGTATTACAAATGCTATAAAATATACTTTTCAAAATGAGGTCGTTGATATAAAACTTACAAAAGAGCTTCATGAAGTGGAATTCTCAATTGGAAGTTACTCTCAACCTATCTCTGATGTAAATAAGATTTTTGATGCATATTATAGAGAAGACGTGACTGATTCGACTGCGGAACAAAGTTTTGGTATAGGATTACGACTTGTGAAAAATATATGTGATGAAGAGGGTGTAAAAATTATTTTAGATTTGAGTAAAGAAAAAAATACATTTCGTTATAGATTTACAACGATGGGTGAGTAATGAAGATATTATTATTAGAAGATGAGGTAATGCTCAATGAATCTATTTGCGAATATTTGCGTTCATTAGGACACATTGTTGAACCATTTTTTGATGGAAAAGAAGCATTTGAGACAATGCAAAAATGGAATTTCGATCTCTATATCTTAGATATTAATGTTCCGCAATTAGATGGACTTTCAGTTTTAGAGGAGTTACATAAATTAAAAATTCATGTTCCTACGATCTATATAAGTGCACTTGTAGATATAGAGGATATCTCACGTGCATATAATTTAGGGTGTTACGATTATCTCAAAAAACCGTTTCATCTTAAAGAGTTATCTCTGCGAATCGATCGAATGGTCTCATCATCAAAAACACCTAATGTGCACTTGGTACTTTCAAAAAACTATAGTTACGATCAAGAACATTCAACACTTTACTTTCAACAAGAACCCCAAACACTCACAAAAAAACAATCTCAAATTATCGATTTACTTGCTAGAAACAGAGGACTTGTAGTTGATTTCGATCAGTTTCAGGAGTATGTTTGGAGTGAAGCAATCGTAGATAATGCGACAATGCGTGCAGAGATTAACAGACTTAAAAAAACACTTAAAGAAGATATTATAGTTAATGTACGCGGTATGGGCTATATGATCGAAAAGCCGTAATTCGTATTTATATGCAATAATTTATACTATTAATTTATAGCCTTGTCCCTTAATCGTTTCTATATTAAGTTCAGGTAGCTTTTTTCTTAGTCTAAAGAGTAGTTGTCGTCTGTTAGTATCTTCAACCGGTTTATCATGCCATAGCAATAAATCGATTTGTTCATTTGAAACTATCTGATTTCTGTTTAGC
>JARRNV010000027.1:0-9131 GCA_037384685.1 Sulfurimonas sp. | reverse complement strand
AAATCCATATCAAAATATTGTGTTCTAGTTTTAAGCATTGCACCAAAATCAGCTGAATTAGATAAATCCATACCGAAAACGCTATCTTCAATTAAAACTTTGTTAATGTCACGGAAGTACCAAGAGTTGTGCTCTTCATTGTCATGCCATGGTCTGTGAGCTAAACCAACTTCAATACCAGTTGCTGGTAATACTTCATTTAAGAAAAGGTAAGCATATTTTGCTCTTACTTTTGTATCACCTGTACTATCTTGGTGTAAATCAAAAGTAACACGGAAATATGATTTAGGGTCATCTAAAAGATATGCTTTTAATTGTGTATAACCACGACGAATTTCGAATTTACCTTTGTTAGATTTTTGAGTAAGTCCACTACCTGAACGAATTGTGTCATATTGGTTTTGTGTAAAACCTAAATAGTATAGACCTGAAAATTTTAATTTATCAGCATGTGAAAATACCGGAGTTGAAGCTTTGATTTCAGTACGATCTGCACCAGCTTGAGTATATACTTGACCATTTGCATCTTGGTAAAGTTTTAAATCAGATGCACTTGCAGCAACTGAACCTAAAGTTAAAGCAGCTAATGCTGATAAAACAATTTTATTCATTTTGAATTCCTTTTTTTCGTTTTTTTGTTTGTTCGGCGAAAGTATAAATCAGCTAGGTTACATAACGATTACAGAACAATCCAGTTTTTGTAACCTTTTTGTAACCTTGGTATTTTATTATTTCGCCAACAATTTATAAAAGGAGCAAAGTTATGAAATATAACGATATAAAAGAATTACTTTCTGTATTAATCTTTTCATTATTTATCTTTGCTAATCCTGTTGTAAATACAATTGCTTTTGATTTTGATATGAATAGTGCTAGTAAAACTATGCTTGAAGCGCAAGAAATAGAAGAAGCTGAAGAGGAAAATGAGAAAGAAAGCAAAAGCGAATTTTTCCTTAAACATTTTGCACTCTCAAACTTATTTTCTACTAATACTCATTCAACATATCAGATCGACGCATACACTTATCGTACAAATGCGTCTTTATTAAAACCTCCAATACTATAATCCATACAACTTAACTACTCGTTATATTCAAAGTTTGACTTCATAGATCTGTTTTTCTATGTTTGTTCACCCTTTTTGGATTCCTTCTCTATGAATTCTACTTTGCAATATACACAAAACATTTTCATTGTTATTCAAGGCTAAATTCATAGATAACGTTTTCGTTTGTTTGTTCACTTTATTTGAATTCCTTATCTATGAGTTCAGCTTTGCATATACAATATTTACAAAGCAAAAAATAAAAAATAAAAAAGGACTTCATAAAATGAATAAAATTGTATTATCAGCCTTAGCTGCTTTAACTTTAGGAACTGCTATCCATGCAGAAACAGTAACGGATGTAGAAACAAAATCTACATTAGAAAACATTCTTGACAGAGTTCATTTCAAAGGTGATTTAAGACTAAGATATGAAAGTAAAGAAACTTACTATAGAGATGGTACCGATACTACAAACAAATATACTTATCACAATAGATATAGATTAAGATTAGTTGCAGGTGTTGATCTAACTGAAAACTTAACTTTTGATGCTGGTATGAGAAGTGGTTACGGAAATCCAACTTCGGGTAATCAAACATTCTTAGACAATAAAGCTTTAAGTGACTATATGTGGCAATCGATGAGATTTAATATTTTAGGATTAACATATAAAAATGGAGACTCTACAGTAAAAGTTGGTAGACATCCATATATGATATATAGACCGATTAAGTCACAGCTTATTTGGGATAATGATATTTCATTCAACGGTGTAAGTTATAACTATGAAAATGACTCTAGAATTATTAACGTAGGTGCTAATCAACCAACGTATGCTGAAAGAGTGAATGCAAGAGATAATGTAAATCTTTATTTTGCACAATATGTAGAAAAAATGAAACTAGCTAATTCTCAATTAAATTTAGGCGCTAGTATTTATTACTACGATGGTTTAAAAGGCAACACTGCCATGTACTATCCTGAAAAAGATGGTAAAAAGATGGGCAATACATTTGTAACAGATGCATCTGGAGCTGATGTATATGAAAATGATTTCCACATTATAGAAGCGTTTGCAGAGTATAAGTTAAAAGATGTATTTGGTAAGCCGGTTACATTTGCAACTGGAATCATATAATGCTGCAGCAAGTAATAAAAATTTTGGATATGACTTAGCAGTTCAAATTGGTAAAGCAAAAGAAGTTAATGATTGGCAAGTGAAGTATTCATATACTGATATTCAAGAAGATGCAGTTCTTGGTGATCATAGTGACTCTGATAATTTTGGTGGTGGTACTGCTGCTAGAGGGCATGCAATTAGAGCAAAATATAAATTCGGTAAAAATACATACCTTGCCGGAACATTTTTTTATAACACACTATATGGACAAAGAAATGGTTCCACTAAACCAGCAGCAGATTATGAGCGTGTTCAATTGGACGCTATCATCAAGTTTTAATACACAAATTTCAAATTTCATTTCTCCTATTTCATATACCCAGGTTTTACTTCTGGGTATATCTTCTATATGTAATCAACTTGTAACCTAAGTGTTTTATACTTCGACAATCTTAAACAAAATACAAAGGTGATAAAGATGACAAAAGTAATTAAACTTGCTCTCGCTGCTTCAGTACTTGCTGCAGGTCTAGGTGCAAACGACATAATTAAAGGTAGTGGGGCTTCTTTCCCATATAGTGTATACCAAAGTTGGACTCAAGCTTACTATAAAACAACAGGTACTAAAGTTGACTATATTTCAAAAGGTTCTTCAAAAGGGATTAAAGATGCTGAGTCTAGACAAGTAGACTTTGCTGGTACTGATGCTCCTCTTTCTCCAAAAAAACTTAAAAAAGCCAACCTTTACCAATTCCCGGGTGTTGTTGGTGCAATCACAATGGGTTATAACCTTCCAGGTGTTAACAACCTTAAATTAAGCCGCAGTGCTATCGTTGCGATCTCTTCGGGTAAAGTTAAATTTTGGGATGATAAAGTTATTACTGAAGCTAACAAAGGTATGAAACTTCCTCACGAAAAAGTGACTTTCGTACACCGTGCTGATGGTTCAGGTACTACTTTTAACTATACTTACTACCTAAGTAAAGTTTCTAAAGAGTGGAGAACAACTTACGGTGCTAAAAAATCTCTTAACTGGCCAGGTAACCAACACATTGGTGGAAACAAAAATACCGGTGTTGCTAGTCTTATTAAACAAACTCCATTCTCTGTAGGTTACATTGATTATGCTGATGCAAAACACAATAATATCGTAATGGCAAGTGTTGAAAATAAAGCTGGTAACTATGTTAAACCAGAATTAGCAAACTTCCAAGCTGCTGCTGCAAAAGCTGACTTAGACCCAGCTAAAGATTTCTTTGCTGTTATTGCTGATCCTGCTGGTGAAAACTCTTATCCAATGGTAGCTGCTACATTCATTTTAGTACCTGCTGAGAAACCTGAAATGGATAAAAAAGTAACTGCTTTTTATAGCTGGTCATATAAAAATGGTCAAGAGATTGCAAAAAGCTTAGGTTTTGTTCCATTACCGGAGTCTTTAACAAATAAAATCAACGCTTACTGGGAAGCTAAAGGTATTAAATAATCTTTAGTGCCCAAAAAGCACAGTTTTCATATTCCCCTTAATCCATATCTGTGAGTTTTCTCACAGATATTTCCCCCGCTAATCTTAGTAATTTTTATGTAACCTCTATGTAATCTAACTTTTATATAATACCCGCATAAAATTCTATATAGGTTGATAGATGGAAAAAATCTTTCAGAAACTCTCTTTAGCAAGTGCTTCTCTTGTTTTAGTGATTTTACTTGGTATATTTACTACACTCTTTTTTGCTGCAAAACCTGCCATTGTAGAATTTGGAGCCGGGTTTATTACAGATCAACGTTGGAATCAAGAGGTGCCTTTAGAAGTCATACCTGCTGATAATACGGAAAAAATAGTTACTACAGAAGAGGATGACGACGAAGTAAGTATGGATGATATCTTATTTGGTGACAATGAGATTGAAACAAAAACTGTTTACGGTGGTCTTGTTCCAATTGTCGGTACTATACTTTCCACTCTTATAGCACTTGTATTCGCTTTACCGATTGCTATGGGTATCGCAGTATTTTTAGCTGAAATAGCTTCAAAAAATATCTCTAAATTTGTTGGAATTGCTATTGAACTTTTAGCAGCTATTCCATCGATTATTTTTGGTATGTGGGGACTTTACTATTTTGCACCTATCATCTCTGATACTTTTGGTGGATACCAGGTATCTTTACTTACTGCCGGACTTGTTCTTGGAGTAATGATTCTCCCTTTTATGGCTGCAATTACTCGTGATAGTATGAATACAACACCCGATGTTTTAAAAGAATCTGCGTATGCTTTAGGTGCTACAAAATTTGAAGTTGTTAAAGATGTAATCTTTCCATATTCAAAAATAGGTATTATCGGTTCAATAATCTTAGCACTTGGACGTGCACTAGGAGAGACTATGGCTGTTGCATTTCTTATTGGTGCAGTGTATTCACTTCCGGACAAAATTACAGATCCAACGATCTCTATTCCTGTTGCTATGGCTTTAAACTTTGGAGAAGCAAGCGGACTAGGTGAAAATGCTCTTTTTTACTTAGGACTTATTCTTTTTATTTTAAGCTTTGGAATCATCTCTCTGGCTAAATTCTATTTTCTTAAAAGGGCAAAAATATGAGACTATTACTCAATAAGCTTTTTTTACTGCTTTCAATCGCTTCTGCACTCATAGGGCTTGGATTTTTGGCTTGGATCTTAATTACACTTTTATTTCAAGGTTTAAGTTCTTTACATTTTGGGCTTTTCTTAAATGACCTTGTTGATGGAGGTCTAAGAAACCTCATTGTTGGGCAGTTAGTTCTAGGACTCCTTGCAAGTCTGCTTGGTATTCCACTTGGTATGATTGCCGGTATCTACATTAGAGAATACGGACGAGGCAAATATGCTGAATTTATTAGAGATTTAAGTGACATCATGATGTCCGCGCCATCAATCGTAATCGGCGCTTTTGTTTATGCTTTTGCTGTTGCTCCATATGGTGGTGCAAACGGTTTTGCAGGAGTTATCGCCCTTGCTATCATGATGATTCCGATCATCATTAACACCACCGACTCTATGCTTTCGCTTGTTCCAAAAGAGTTACGTGAAGCAGGTATAGCACTTGGTGCATCAAAATACAGAGTTATTTTAGACATTGTTATAAAAGCAGCTAAAGTTGGTATTATGACAGGTATTTTACTTGCTTTTGCAAGAATAGTAGGTGAAACTGCACCACTACTATTTACGTCTGAGACAAGTAACTATTTTAATCTTGATCTTACAGAAAGTTTTCCATCACTTACTGTAAGTATTTATAACCTTGCAAACGAACCTCAAGAATCAAGCCGCGATCTTGCTTGGGCAGCATCGTTTATACTAACAGTTTTAGTTCTGATTATTAACTTAACTGGTAGATTTATCACAAGAAACAAACACTAAGGAAAAACAACTATGTCAGTTATGAAAATAAAAAAATTCTCTTTTACTTACGCTGGGGCAGATCAACCATCGTTAAAAAATATCAATTTACCGATTGAAAAGAATAAAATAACAGCACTTATAGGGCCAAGTGGGTGTGGAAAATCAACACTTCTTCGTTCAATGAATAGGATTCACGATCTTTATCCAGGAAACAAATACGATGGGAAAATCGAACTTCTTGATGTAGAAAGTGGTGAGTTTAATAATATTTTAGATATTAAAAAAGAGAATGAGTTTATTAAACTACGTCAACAAGTTGGGATGATTTTTCAAAAACCTACACCGTTTCCTATGAGTATATTTGACAATGTAGCATATGGTCTTAAAATTGCAGGTATCAAAAACAAAACAGAACTTCAAGACAGAGTTGAAATAGCGCTCAAAGGTTCAGCACTTTGGAAAGAGGTAAGCGATAGACTTGATAAATCTGCCATGGGACTCTCAGGTGGACAACAGCAACGTCTTTGTATCGCTCGTGCAGTAGCGGTTAAACCCGAAGTACTGTTATTTGATGAGCCTACTTCTGCTCTTGATCCTATCTCAACCGGTGCTATTGAGGAACTGATTGTAGAGTTAAAAAATGAAGTAAGTATTGCAATTGTTACGCATAATATGCAACAAGCAAGTCGTATAAGTGATTATACTGCATTTATGTATTTAGGTGATTTAGTGGAATATGATAAAACAGAAACTATCTTTTTAAATCCAACAGAAAAACAAACAGAAGACTATATTACCGGTCGTTTTGGTTAATAAGGAGCAAATATGTTACAAACTTTTAGATCAAGTGTGAATGAAGTTCAAGAAAAAATCACAAGTATTGGAAACGATTTAGTTACAGCGAATGAAACTATAGCTGATGCTATAATTTCATGTGATGTAGAAAAATTTAATGATGCAAGAGGGTATATAAAAAATATATCTTCAAAAACTAGTGATATTGATAACTTAATTATTAAAATATTAGCACTCTATACACCTGAAGCGAGAGATCTTAGACAAGTTGTTGCTTATTTTAAGATCACAAATGAGCTTTCTCGTGCATGTGCGAATACAAGAAGTTTCATTAGAGGCTTTACAGATATTTGTACAGATTTAGAAGAGCAAACAATTAATGATTATGCAATTCCTATGCAAAATTCTACAATCAGAGCTGTAAAAATTGCTGTAAGTATGATAAACTGTGTTGATTCAGATGAGCTACGAGAGAGATACGATGAAGTTCTTATAGAAGAGAACAAAACTGACGATCTTTACTCTATGATCGAGAAAAACTTGATCCAACAAGCAGATACAAAAAGCGGTGAATTTGAAAAATATCATAGAATGCTACGTGCACTTCGTAAAAGTGAAAAAATAGCAGGTCGTGCAATAAGTATGGCAAACCTATTAGTATATGCCAATGTTGGCGGTGAATTACAAGTTCCGTAAATAAGGAGAAAAAGTGCTAAAATTCCATCAAATAGTACTTAGAAAATTTTTAGCACTTTTTTTCGCCCTCTTTTTTATAGTGGGAGGGATTGTATACTTTTGGGTATACGATTTTTATATTGATGCCTCTAAAAAATCTCTTTTAAAAGAGGTAAAACTTATTGCTTTGCAGGTTAACAATACAACAGATCTAGATCTATTAGCAGCTAACCTTAAAAAAACTCTAGGGATTCGTTTAACTATCATAAACGGTGATGGTGTAGTTATTGCAGAATCACATAAAGATAAAACAAAAATGGAAAACCACCGTTATCGTCAAGAGATTGTACAAGCAGATTCTAAAGATTTCGGTTACAAAAAAAGACACTCACATACCTTGGACCTTGATCTTATTTACGTTGTAAAAAAATATACATTCAACAATAAAACACTTTATATCAGACTTGCTTTAGAACTTGAAGGGATCAAGGCACAGATGATGCAGCTTGCTCTTAAAATTTTCTCAGCATTACTTCTGTTTTTCATCGCTATTTTATATATGACTTATAAACTCAACTCACAAGTGGAACACGAGGTAACAAATATCATCTTATTTCTCAAGTCCCTAACAAGAAAACAAAAGTCTACCTATATTCAATCGGAGTACTCTGAAGAGTTCTCACTCATTACAAAACTTTTAACAAAAGTTTCACAAATAATAGTCAAACAAGAGAAAAAGAAATCAAAATATACCAACAAACTCAAAGATCTTAATAAACAAAAAGACGATATCATTTCAGCTATTTCACATGAGTTTAAAAATCCTATTGCAGTTGTCAACGGTTACTCTCAAACACTTTTAGAAGATCAAGATATAAACCCTAATATTCGTCAAAAGTTTCTAACTAAAATCCATAACAACGGTGTAAAGCTTAGTGAGCTTATAGATACACTAAGACTCTCCCTTAAACTTGATTCAAAACAACACTCACTACAGCTAAGCAATTTTAACCTTTATGATCTGCTTGAAGAGTGTGTCGAAAATATTCAGATCAACTACACAGGACGTAAAATTATTATTGAAGGGGCAAAAGATATTGAGATTAAAGCTGATCGAACAATGCTCAGTATCGTTTTCTCAAACTTAATAGAAAATGCTATAAAGTATTCTGAAGATGAAGTCTACATAAACTTTGATCAAAACCAAATAGAATTCATAGATACCGGTATAGGAATATCCAAAAAAGATCTTGAAAATATAACAAGTAAATTTTATCGTGTGCACAAAAACTCTTGGAACAACTCTTTAGGACTCGGGTTGTTCTTAGTTGACAATATTATTAAGCTGCATAACTTCAAACTTGATATTCAAAGTGTAGAAAATGAAGGTTCTACATTTACAATCTACTTTTCGTAATAAAACTGTAATCTACCTAGTTTATTATTCTCTATATTGTTATAGAGGATAAAACATGAAAATGCGTGAGTTTAGCATTCAAACAGAAAAACTCGAACATCTCGGTTACTCAAAAGATGAGTTAAGCCTTAATGTTTTAGAAGATCATCTCTACTATGAACTTGATGTACCCCAAGAATATATCAAAAAGTTAGAACTTACCCCAAATGGTTTAAAAATTAAACTCGTTGATCAAGGGCGATATTTTAATGAAGATTGGTATGTAAACATCCAAAGGATAGCATAATGTTAGATATAGAAAAAACTATTCTAAAAAAATACCCAAAGCTAAAAAACTCAAAACTTCTTAAATCTGCTGTCAATAAATTTGCAGATTCTCTGATCCATCAAGATGAGATAAATCGGTTTATGGAAAAAAACACTCACCTTGGAAGTTATGAGTTTATTGATGAAGTACTAGAGTATTTCAACTTTAACTTTTTTGTCAACGATAAAGAGATCGAAAACATTCCTGTAAACGGTCGTGTTGTCATTATTGCCAATCACCCTTTAGGCGCACTTGATGCACTTTCACTTATTAAACTTGTCTCAAAAGTAAGAAAAGATATAAAAGTGGTTGCAAACGACATGCTCTCGATCTTTGAAAATGTTCGCCCGATTTTACTCAATGTAGATGCATTTAGCTCAACACAAAAAA
>JARRNV010000026.1:0-9040 GCA_037384685.1 Sulfurimonas sp. | reverse complement strand
TGTACGCCCATCTTGAGGATAAGTTAAATCTCCATTGTACTGTGGAGCCACAACATCACCATATTTTTCATCCATTAAATTTTTAATAGCAAAAGAGATATTAGTATTTGGGATAAAATTGTGAGAGGTAAAAGTGAGATTAGTCAAAGTATGACTAGGTGCATACTCTTTTCTATCAAGAGTATCAAGTGCCCGTTTCCCTACATATTGTACCTCTAAGCCCATACGAAGCTTTTCATCTGCAAGTGGGACAGAAAGGTTTAATTTTGCAAGATGTTTAGGGGAGTTAATAAGTGGCAAATCTGTATCAACTTCTTTTGCATCTTGAAAAGTATAACTACTTTTTAAGCGCATTTTATTTTCCCACTGTTTAGTAAGTTCTAACTCTACACCATTGGCCACAATATCAGGTTGTGCTGTCAATCCAATACGATTGCTGATGTGATCATGAAAGAGTGAGGCAATAAGTTTTGTCTTATCTGCAAAATCTTGCTCTATAACTAACTCAGTTGTTTGGGCTGTTTCAGGAGTAGGATCATCCCCTTCACTTACAGTGATTCTACGATGCGTATGCTCTGATGAAAGTTTTAATAGAGTATTTTCTCTTGCTTGCCATATGATAGCTACTTGAGGACTAATTGCATGGTATCCATTGTAACCATTCTCATATCTAAAACCATAATTTAGATTGACATATGGAGTTAATTTGAAATCATCATAAGCATAAAAACTATAAGTTTGACAATTTTCATAACTCCATTTCCAAGTATACACTGCATTTGTTGCTACTTCAAGATAATTATCTAACCAGCCCAATCCATAGTCATTGCGATACTCTGCTCCAAATGACAAAATATGATTGTCCCAACCTGTAGAGACAAGTTTTATATCTCCACCAAACCATTTGGCACCTATGGAAAAATCTTCTATATCTGGTGCCCAATACACTACATCACGTGAAGAAAAATGATATTCTCCAGACCAAAGAGAAGTAGAAAGCTTTAAAGTAGAAAGAATATCTTTATCATACTTTAATCGTGTAAATCTACTTTTATCTGAAGTAAAATATGGTATTTGAGAATTAATCCCATAAAAAGGATACATAGGAATATCCTTTTCACGACTTACCCAAGCACTCTCCAGTGAAAAGTTTTCGTAAGAAGCTTTAAGAAAGATACGATGATTTTTCTCACTGTCTTGTCCATCAAAAGTAGTATTTTCTCCATTTATATTATAAGTAAAACTTCGCCCATCTGTATTGTATTTTGAAGCATTTAACAGTATTTCAAATCCATTATCAAATTTTTTACCAAAACTTGCTCTTTTTGTCTTACTATTATGATTTCCATACCCAACAGCGAATTCTCCACCATCAATATCATTACCTTCTTTAGTGATGATATTGATAACCCCCAAAAGTGCTCCACTACTATATCCTGCTGATCCACCTCCTGGGATATATTCAACTTTTTCAATCATAGCAACATCAAGTAAGCCATCTGGTCCTAAATATGATTGACCAAACATTCCATCATCAGCACGATACCCATCAATCAAAACAGCAATTCGTCCAGCATATTCTCCGGGTGCACTAAATCCTCGACCACCTAAAAAATTATAATGATAGTTTTGAAAAACTTGTAATCCACGCATACTCCCTAAAATCTCACCAAGAGTTCTATAGCCATAATCTTTTATATCTTGTGCAGTTACAACTGCTACTGCAGAAGATGCTTTATTGACGTTGTTAGCAATATGACTAGCAGGAATATACTCGGTTTGGAGAAGCTGTTCAAAATCAATCGAGGTTGCATCAATAGAAAGATTTTGATCACTTATGGCAGATAAAAAGGTAGTATTAAAAAATAAAAGGAGTATTAGAGCGTTCACTCGTATGCGATTAAACATCAAAAGACCTTTGATTTTTTAATGTATTATATATTTATATAGGTCACGTATTAGTCATGTATGCATAGGAGTTCTTGTGCAACTATAACCACACAAGAACTCCAATGGTAATTACGTTTTAAAGACAGAAATTTGTTCGGTAAGCTGTTCAGTCATATGATGTAGATGTTCAGCTGCGGCAGCAATCTCTTCAACACTTCTTGCATTAGAACTAGATAAAGTATTTATATCTCCAATCTTTTGAATAATAGATTCGGTTGTATTTGCATTTTGTTGTGCATCACTAGATAGTTTTTCGATGGCGTCTACGGTTTCAGCCAAAGTTAGCACTGCCGTTTGAGTATGCTCGTTTACCTCTTCTGAGGATTGTGAAAGTACTTCTATTCTTTGTACATTTTTGTTCATTTGTTCAGTGATTTCATTGATAGATTGAACAATAACATTGACAGTTGCATTTGTTTCTAAGAGACTTTTTTGTGTTCTCTCTGCAAGTTTGCGTACTTCATCGGCTACTACTGCAAAGCCTCGACCATGTTCACCTGCACGTGCCGCTTCAATTGCCGCATTTAAGGCCAAGAGGTTTGTCTGATCTGCAATATCGGCGATTACATCAAGAACTTGTTTGACCTGAGAGGCTTCTTGAGAAAGGGAGTTAAGACGTACATTCATCTCGTTTTCCATCTCTACAGTTATATTTAACTGTTCAATTGTTTCATGAAGAGCATTTTGTGCCTCTTTAAGATTATCACGAGTGTCTAGCGCTTTTTGACGTACACTCATGGCTTCTAATGCTGATGATTGCATAGCTTCTTTCATTAGATCTGAATCACGAGTTGTCTGCGTTACAATACTTGCTTGATCCTCAGCTGCTTGTCCGATGGAAAGTGTAGTTGTTGAAAGTTCAGATGCGATAGAACTACTTTCATGAGAAGAAGATTTAACTTGTTGAATAATCGTTTGCGTAGCAGAAATAAAATCATTGATAGAAGAGGCAGTTTTTGTTGCTTCATCATTCCCGTCTATTTGAATACGTTTAGTTAAATCCCCATCTCCACTTGCAAGTTCATGCGCCATTGTTTGCATTAATAAGAGCTTACTAACAACAGAACGCTGAATCGCAATAATAAAGAGAAATAACAAGATTGATAAAATACTAATATTGATGATATCTTTAGTCATTATAACAGAAAATTCTTCATCGATATCATCAATATAAACGCCACTTCCAACAATCCATCCCCATGCCTTAAATAGTTTAACATAAGATAGTTTTGGCAGTGGAACTTTATTTCCAGGTTTATTCCACATATATTCCACAAAACCATCGCCACTTTCATTAGCAACACGAGCAAACTCAACAAATAGAGCAACTCCATTAGGATCCTTAATGCCGGACAGATCTATATTGTCAAGTTTTGGTTTTATTGGGTGCATTACCCCTCTAACTTGTGTATCGAGAATAAAAAAATACTCCTTTTTGTTGTAACGAAGATTTTTAATTGCCTCTTTTGCGGCATTTTGTCCATCTAACTGAGATAATTTACCATCTTTTATCTGTTTTTCATAGTATTCCATCAGTGATACCACTGTTTCAATTTGGGTTTGAAGCATTGTTTTTTTAGAATCGATTAATGCATCTTTAAGATTAAAAAGTTCCTTTGATGTTAAAAGAATTAATGTAGCAATAATAATAAATGTCAATAAAGATAATTTACTTTTTATACTATATTTGTCCAGCATAACCACCCCTTTGAATTAAATTTCGAGCATTGTAACAAAAACAGGTCATATATTAGTCACTTATATATGGGTGTTCTTGTACAACTATACTCACACAAGAACTACTATTCAAAAAGGAAATTTTAAATAAAATTTTTCAAAATCTAATGCTTCCATCGGTTTAGCAAAGTAGTACCCCTGCACTTCGTCACAACCATACGACTTAATGATCTCAAGGACGTTAACATCTTCTACTCCTTCAGCTATAGTCTTAAAATTTAGACTAGAAGCCATTTGAACAATTGCTTTGATGATAACGGCATCTTCACGATCTTGCAGAACACCTCGAACAAACGATTGATCTATTTTAAGTTTATCAACTGCAAAACGTTTGAGGTAAGCTAGAGAGGAATAACCTGTACCAAAGTCATCTATAGATAGTAAAAGACCTAGTGCTTTAAGTGATTTTACTGTTTGAAGAGTGGTTTCGACATCATGCATCATAATTGACTCTGTAAGTTCTAGCTCTAAATATGTTGGATCAAGTTGTGATTGGACAAGTGCATCAGATATGGTAGTTAAAAGGTCACCTCTTTTAAACTGTACTGCTGAAATATTGATTGCTACACTAATTTTCATACCATTTTGATGCCAATGTGCTGCCTGACGGCACGCCTCTTCAATGACCCATTGTCCGATCTCAACAATCAGTCCACTACTCTCCGCAATTGGGATGAACTGCATCGGAGGGATCATTCCTAATTTCGGATGGACCCAGCGTATCAATGCTTCAGCTCCTATACTAGTACCTGTTGAAAGATCAATTTGAGGTTGATAATAAAGAACAAATTCCTTATTGTGAAGTGCTTTTTTAAGATCATTTTGAAGTTTAAATTGACCAATAATATTGTGTTTCATTTGTTGAGTATAAAAACAATAGTTATTACGTCCCATCTCTTTTGCCTTATACATCGCGGTATCAGCACTTTGTAAAAGAGATTCAAAACTTGTTCCATCTTCCGGGAAAATAGAGATTCCAATCGATCCGGAAATATTAAGTGTATGGGTATTAACATCAAATGGTTTTTCTAACTCTGCAAGAATTTTTTTAGCGACTATAGTTATTTCATCCTCGCTCTTTACGTTAGGAAGAATAATTAAAAATTCGTCTCCACCTTGACGGCTTATAACATCACTTTCCCTTATGGATTCTTTGAGGCGAGAAGCAACAGCTTTGAGTATGTTGTCGCCTATAGGATGACCAAGAGAATCATTGATTCTTTTAAAATCATCTAAATCAAGAAAGAGAAAAGCATTTTTTACTTTGTCTCGCTTGGCAGTTGCAATTATTTGCTCTGTTCTATTTTTTGCAAGCATACGATTTGCTAGACCTGTGAGGGTATCTCGATGCATCATATTATAGATTTTTTCTTCATCCTTTTTACGCTGGGTAATATCTCGTCCTATTCCAAAAACACCTAGAAAAGTATCTTCATTGTAGATAGGAATTTTTCGTATTTCTAAGATAGCATATCGACCATTGGAAGCTAAAGTAATCTCCTCTTCATTAATACACATCTCATTGGCTTCTATCGCTTCTTGATCTCTTTGACAAAACAAATCAGCTTGTTCACGAGAAAGAAAGTCGTAATTTGTTTTACCAATAACCTCTTCACGTTTTACACCAAAAAACTTTTCAAAAGAGGGATTACACATCATAAAAACACCATTTGCATCTTTAAGCCATAGTAAATCTGGAATCGAAGATATTACAGCCGATAATTTTGCTTGAGTTTGTCGTAAATTATTTTCATACTGTTTACGTTGTGTAATGTCAAAAAGATTAATAATACGATAAAGGACTTCTCCATCGTCATCTTTTATGAAAGATATATGTGCTTCAACATTTAAGGGAGACAAATCTTTTTTAACATGTACTGCTTCAAATGTAGTTTCCTCAAGAACGCATCTAGGACCAGAACAATGTTTTTTATCATGGTTGTGCGAACGCAATATACAATTTGGTGCAAACATACTTGCGGGTGGGTTTCCAATAACTTCATGAGGCTCATACCCGTGAATTTGTGCAAAAGCTGGATTAATCATCTCCAAACGATGTGTCTGAGCATTACAAATAGCAATTCCAACTGGAGCATTTTTAAAAATAATTTCTAGTTTTTTGAGCATTATCAGTTTCCTACAATTCAAAATCAATGCTGTGGATTGTATCAATGTATTGGTCATGAAATGGTCATGATATAGGACTACTTATAAAATATGTTGCTTTTTACGACGAAAATATATCCCGATATTGAGAAGTGCGTTAATGTTCTATGAGCGCTTTTTGACTTGTTTACGTTCGGTAATATCCAAAATAGTACCAATGAGACCAATAACCCTCCCTGAATTGTCAAAATAAACTGCCTTATGAAATATCACATCATGATCTTCACCCTGAATATTACGTAATTTTGCCTCATATACTTGAGTAGCTCCATTGCGAAACAGATCCGCATCTGCATCAGAAAACACCTGCGCTTGTTCAGGTGGAAAAAGATCAAAAACCCCTTTTCCTATAATCTCCTCTTTCTTCTTGCCATAATACTCTTCAAAAGCTTTGTTAACTCCTTTGTACTTTGTTTGTGTATCTTTATAAAAAACAGGAACTGGAATGGCGTTTAGCAGTGAATCAAGAAATTGATTTTGTTCTTGCATTTGTTCTTCCATATTCTTGCGCTGGGTTATATCACGGGCTAAAATTATATAATTTCCGCTTGATTTTTTCTTGCTTGCAGAGAGTTCGAACCATCGCTTCCCTTCAGGAAGGTCAAGACTGTAGCTATTCCCCAAAGAAAAACCTTTTTCATCTACCTCTTTGAGTGTTTGTAACGCTATGACAACAACATCTGGAGGAAGAATCTCTTTAAAGTCGTTCCCCAGAAGAATCTCTTTTTGAGCTGCAAGGATTTCAGGATTTTGTGCCCATACTCCAACATATGTACCATCAGGTGCTACTTCAAGAAGCAGATCAGGAATAGCGGAGATAACTCCTTCATTAAACTCTAAAGATTTTTGTAGCTCAATAGTTTTATTTGTAAGTTCGGTAACATCTCTTCCAAATGCTATAGCACCTATAATGTTACCATCAATATCCCGCTCAGCTACAATATGAATGTAATGGTAGTGCTCACCATTTCCCGTATCTGGGAGAGTAATGTAAGTATGAGCATTTTCTCCTGTAGCAATAACCTTTTTGAGTTCTATTTCATATTGATCATAGATGTTATCGGTTCTATGTTTCGTCGGGGTTTTTCTAAGAACTGATTCAAAAGGAACATCCAGCACTTTTTCTAATTGTGGGTTTATATAAGTTATACGTGCCTCTTTATCGTAACGGGCTATATTATCGGTTGCATTCTCAATAAGTGTACGAAATTTTTGTTCACTTTTTTTAACGGTAATATCATGGTAGAAACCATCCCACCGTACACTTCCGTCTGGTAGGCGTTGTGGCATAGAATTACACTCGATCCAACGTATCCCTTTGTGAGGATGATTGATACGATACTCAACATGGTAAGGGGTCAAGTTTTGTGCTGATTCCTCGGCCTTGACAAAAGTCATTTCTGTATCGTCAGGATGTGCTATAGCAACAAACTTAGAGATATCTTCCATCGCAACTTCTGGCTCAATACCGTATACGTCACGAATACCTTCGCTAACAAAAAGCAAAGAGTAATTTCCATCAGTATCTTTAAGTACTGTGGCAAAAAGACCTGGTGCCATTGCAAAATATTGCGATTGCCGCTTTTCAAGGCTTCGTATTTCAGTCACATTCCGCGTAAACCCTAGTACACTCGCCACATTACCCTCGGCGTCATACTCTGGTACCATCAGCATGTGGTAGTCGTTAGAATCACCGTTTTGTTCGATAAAATTAACCATAAAATCTGCCGATTCACCAGTGGTAAAAACTCGGTCAATTTGTTCATCCACTATTTTACTCTGCTGGGAAACCAAAATGGCACCATCGTCAGGCGTACCGCCGATCAACTCTTCTGCTGACTTGCCGACTATCCTGCAAGCTGTCGGATTTACATAAATGCGTCTATGGTTGCGATCATAGCGATATATCGAGTCCGGATTATTTTCGGCCAAAGTACGATACGCTTCCTCTTTTTGTACTAAAGCTTTCTCCATCCCTTTTCGCTCAGTGATATCTTCAATGAGTGCCAATATATAATCAACAGTTCCGTCTTCATGTCGAACACAACTTACGGATAAATTAATATAAATGATCTCATTGTCTTTACGTATAGCACGTTTTTCTAAAGTATAGTCATCAATCTCGCCACTAAAGATTTTATTGAATTGTTCAAGATCATGCTCTCTATCTTCTGGGTAGGTTATATCCACCCAATTTATCGTAGAAAGTTCTTCATGGCTATATCCTAGTATCTCACAAAGCTTATCGTTTGTCTGTACCCATCCCTCTTTAACTGAAGTAATAGCCATCCCCACAATTTGCCGCTCAAAGAAAAGGCGCATTCGTTCATTATCTTTTTGCTCTTCAAGTCGGATTCGTTCGGTAATATCCCTTAAAACTGCAAGATTATACCCTACACCATTGTACTCAAAATAGTTTGCACTCACTTCTACAGGTAATGTTGTCCCATCTTTTCTTTTGTGAGATCTTAAAATAATTTCTGATTTATTATTTTTGATACTTTCCCAATGCTTACTCCAAAATTCTGTTGACAAGTCTGTATCAATATCAATAGCTCCCATCGTAAGGAGTTCATCTCTGGTGTAACCCAAAGCATTACATGCCCCCTCATTGACATACTGAAACATCGAATCTTTATCGATAAGATATACTGCTTCATTAATTGTATCGAGGGCAAACTCTTTGAGAAGAAGATTTTCCTCCGTCTGCTTTTGTTCCGTTAAATCCCAAATATTGGCAATAATATATAAAACTTTGTCATTATCATCCTTAACAACGATGAGTTCTATAGATACGGGAAATATATCACCGTTTTTGCGTCGATGTTGTGCTTCAAGTACAGCATAACCTTGTTTAAGTGCCTTTTCTTGTATTTCAAGAAAGTTTGGCAAAGATTCTAGAGTAAAAAAATTAGCAAGGGTGAGTTTTTGGATCTCTTGACTTGTATAACCATACAAAGATATAAAAGCACTGTTACTCACCTCAAGACATTGACCAGCTTCAACATAAATAGCAATACCCCATCTAGCATGTTTAAAGATATCCGACCACATTTTGAGCGCTTTTTCTACCTCTTCAAGCTCAATAATCTTGTGGGAAAGTTTATTGATCCTCTCTAAGGTTATTTTTTCATCTAAGGTAACTACATCAGCAAATCGTTCCCCGTATTGTGCGTAAGGTAGTTCC
>JARRNV010000025.1:0-7197 GCA_037384685.1 Sulfurimonas sp. | reverse complement strand
ATAACTAGCTAAAGAGTTTTTGTTTGAATACAAAACTAGGTTTTGTTGTTTTTTCAGTTGTTCAATTTGATAATAAAAGATTTTTTCTTTGCAAGATGCGGTAAGGTTTTGCGCTATAAGGGTATGATATACACACCCGTTTTCTAAGCTTGCACTTTCTTTTAAAAGTTCTAAGTTTATAAGGAATAAACTGTCATATTGTTTATTTAATTTCGGCAGTAAAAATTTAATGTTGTTTATAATATGTTCATTCACTTTACTATATGTTTCAAGGGCTTCTTCAAAAGATATTTTTTTGTCTAAAATTTTTTGTCGTAGAGTTTGTAATTGTAAAGATTGAAAACCTACATTGTATTGAAAAGCTTTCAAATTTTCAATTGTTCTATCGGTTCTTTTGTAGTTAGATTGAATCTTGTCTTGAAGATTTTTTAGGGAATTAGAACTTAAAAATTTTACGGAAATAGATCTTTCAGCTTGTAAGGCATGCACAACATCAATAAGTTTTTTTACAAGTTCAATATTATGTTTTTGATTCTCTAAAGCCTCAAAGTTAGAATCTGAAAAGTTGACATAAAAAAATGTAAAATATACTATTGAAATTGCAGGGATTAGGAAGATAGCAAAAATTTTAAACTTAAAAGTTTTTACGCCCATACTCATGCTAAAGATTATAGCATAAAAACACAGTAATTCCCAAAAGGGAATTTGGGAATTATTGGAGTGAGTTAAGTTGCTCGATAACTTTTGCTTTTTTCTCCTGGGCTTCTGCTAAAGCTTCACGGTTTTTGGCCAACACATCTTCCGGAGCGTTTGCTACAAAACGTTCATTATTTAACATACCGCCAAGTTTGCCTATCTCTTTATCAAGTTTTTCAGCCTGTTTTGTAAGTTTATTGATGATAGGTGTAAGATCAATGCTGTCCGTTGGAATAAATGTTTCACATTTATCAGAGATATCACTTACTCCGTTTTCTATTTTTACGTCTGTAAACTCTACAGTTTCAACTTTTGCAAGTTTTGCAATGAACGGCAACATCATTGTTTTATCTTCATCACTGAGTCCATCAACTTTTACATATGCTTTTTCGATTTTTTGGTTAGCCATATCTACTAAAACTTTTGCACGACGAATAGATACAATTGCATCCATGATCACATTAAATGTCTCTTCCTCTTTACGCTGTTTTGTTTTAAACGGATACTTTTTGATCATGATCGAATCAGACTCTTCAAGTGTAGTACCGCTGAGTTGGTGGTAAAGGTGCTCGGTGATAAACGGCATAAACGGGTGAAGCAGTTTCATAGCTTCTTTGAATATTGCACCAAGCTCTACGATCGAAGTTTTGTCTGTTTTACTGAGCTCAATACCCCAGTCACAGAACTCATTCCAGATAAATCTGTAGAGAGTTGTTGCTGCATCATTAAACTTATATTCATCCATCGCAGCACGAACCTCTTTTGTCGCAACATTGAGACGTGATGCCATATATTTTCCAAGTGGAGTATTTAAACAAAAACCTCCAAGATCAGGGAAAGTATCTACGTTCATTTGTAAAAATTTCGCAGCATTGTAAAGTTTGTTTGTAAAGTTACGATTGATCTCCAGTTTTTGTGTACTCATGCGGATATCACGACCTTGAGCAGCAGAGATTGCTAGAGTAAAACGTAAAATATCCGCAGAGAATTCATTAACCATATCGAGTGGATCGATAACATTGCCTTTAGATTTTGACATCTTTTGTCCGTGTTCATCACGAACAAGTGCATGAAGATAGATATGGTTAAATGGTAGTTCACCCATAAAGTTTTCACCCATCATCATCATTCTTGCAACCCAGAAGAAAAGGATGTCAAAACCTGTAATTAAAAGAGTATTTGGATAGAATTCTTTTAGATCTTCCGATTGAAACAGTCTATCCATCTCAGCATCACCGTTCCCCCAGCCAAGTGTTGAAAATGGCCAGAGAGCTGAAGAGAACCAAGTATCAAGAACGTCTGGGTCTTGTGTTATATTTTTACTTGTACATTTTGGACAAGCTTCAGGTGCATCTTCTTGAGATGCAAATTCATGTCCACAATCATCACAGTAAAATACAGGGATCTGATGTCCCCACCAAAGCTGACGAGAGATACACCAGTCACGTAGATCACCCATCCAAGAGTTGTAAGAGTTGATCCAATGTGGCGGGAAAAATTTTGCTTCGCCATTGTTTGTTTTCTCAATCGATTTGTCAGCTACTTCGCTTCTTACAAACCATTGTTTTGATATATACGGTTCAACTACATTTTTACATCTGTAACAATGACCCACTTGGTGTTTATGATCTTCGATCTTAACCATAAAACCTTCATCTTCAAGACGTTTTACAATCACATCACGTGCTTCAAGACGCTCTAGCCCTTGAAATTCTCCTGCATACTCATTTAAGATCCCTTTTTCATCAAAAACTGTAATGAACTCTAAATCGTGACGTTTTCCAACTTCGTAGTCATTTTGATCGTGAGCTGGAGTTACTTTTACTACACCCGTTCCAAACTCCATATCAACGTGCTCATCGGCTATAATTGCTACTTCACGATCAAGTAGTGGAAGTTTCACTTTTTTACCAAGAAGATCTTTATAACGCTCATCTTCAGGATGAACCATGATTGCAGTATCTCCAAAGTATGTCTCAGGACGAGTTGTAGCTACTTCAACAAAACCGCTGCCATCGGCAAATGGGTATTTAATGTGGTAAAATTTTCCATCATGATCTTCGTGCTCAACTTCGATATCTGAAAGTGCTCCATCGTGTGTACACCAGTTAACCATGTAGTTACCACGAACAATAAGCCCTTTGTTGTAAAGGTGTACAAAAGCTTCTTTTACCGATTTTTGCAGACCGTCATCCATAGTAAAACGCTCACGTTTCCAAGCAGGAGATACTCCCATTTTACGAAGCTGAGTTGTCATGATTCCGGCAGATTCTTCTTTCCATTTCCAAGCACGTTCTAAAAATGCCTCGCGTCCGATTGCCTCTTTTGTAGTGCCTTCAGCTAAAAGTTGTTTTTCCACTACGTTTTGAGTTGCAATACCTGCGTGATCCGTTCCCGGCTGCCATAAAGTTTTAAATCCATCCATACGTTTGTAACGAGTGATGATATCTTGAAGTGTAAATGTAAGTGCATGACCAATGTGAAGACGCCCTGTAACATTCGGTGGTGGCATCATGATCGCGAAGTTTTTACCAACTTCCTGGATCTCTTTATTACCTTCGATCTCAAAATATCCGCGTTCTTCCCAAATTTGATAGTATTTGTTCTCTGTTTCTTGAGGGTTATACTTGTTCTCTGACATTCTTTTAGCCTTAAAGTCTATAAAATAATTTCGCGATTATATCTAAAAAGAGGTGAGTGTTTGCTTAGAACAGCTAATTTGGCTATAATTAAACACTTAAGGAAAACACTTCAAATGGGAACTACACAAGCAAGCCTTTACCAAAACATTTTATGTTCAAACATGCAGTTTGATGAATACTCTTCTGATGTCAGAAAAGTTGTTCTTATTAACATCCTTTTAATTATTAGTGCCACGATATTGCTCATTTTTTCCTTTTATAATATTTTTATACATCAAGAAAAAATACTTTTCATAATTGATTTTTCAGCTTTTTTAGTTTCATTAGGTATTTTTTATGACCTTCGCAAAAATCATAATGTTAAAAAAGCTTCTATAGCTACTACAACAGCTATATTTAGTTTAATGGTAGCGATTGTTTTTATTGCCAAAGGGCATGATTTTACATTAGTGTGGACAGTGTTTTTTCCAATGTTTGCCATATTTATTAACGGAAGTAAAAAAGGGTTGTGGATCACGTTCCTTTTTTATGTGATTATTTTTTATCTTACGTATAATGGTATAGATAAGTGGCAAAACGGGGTATGGAATCAATCGAGTTTTGTACGTTTTGCTGTGGCAAGTATGGGGATTACAGTTATTATTTATTTTTTTGAAATAAGTTTTGACAAGGCTTATGAAAAATTGGCACACATAAGAGAAAAAGAAAAAGAATATATTCAAACGCTTAAGACCTATTCAATCACTGATCCACTTACAAAAGTATACAATAGACGACATTTAGCCGTAGAGTTTGACAAAGCGTATGAAAAGGCAAAAAAACATAATAGCTTTTTTGCTTTTTACATCTTTGATATTGATTTTTTCAAACAATATAACGATACTTTCGGACATATTGCAGGTGATACTGCATTGCAGAAAGTTACACAAACGTTAATACAAAAGGTATTTAAAAGAGATGTCGATTCTATTTTTAGACTAGGCGGTGAAGAGTTTTGCGGAATCATCATAGCTGATGAACTTGAAAAAATTAAAAACTCTCTAGAGTTTGCGAGAAAAACTATAGAAGAGATACAGATAGAACATCCAAAAAGTAGTTTAAAAGTTTTAACTGCTTCGTTTGGTGTGTGTGTTATACACGATTTTACGCTAAAAGATTTTGACAAAATGTACAAAGTTGCCGACACTGCTTTATATGAAGCAAAAAGTGATGGGCGAAATTGTATAGTAGGTATTGAAAAAATTAGTACACTTTAATTCTTTGAGGGTATAATTCCACATGCCTTTATCTAGACTCAATGAACAGCAACATGCTGCTGCAGTATCACAGTATCCAAAAAATCTCATCATCGCTTCAGCAGGTACGGGAAAAACTTCTACGATTGTTGGAAGAATAGCACACCTTTTAAACAGTGGAGTAGAGCCAAACGAGATCCTTCTCTTAACATTTACAAATAAGGCTGCTGCAGAGATGGTAAGTCGTGTTGCTGAATTTTTCGGTACATCGGTCGCTTCCAAGATAGATGCAGGAACTTTTCATGCGGTTAGCTACAGATGGCTGAAGAAAAAAGATAAACGGGTTGTATTAAAACAGCAGAGAGAACTCAAAACGCTTTTCCGTTCTGTATTTGAGAAACGCTCTTTTGGTCATATAGATGCTGATGCACAAGTCTATGGTGGAAATTATCTTTACGATCTCTACTCTTTTTACCAAAATACGGAGCTGAGCCAAGACTTTGAAGCCTGGATCAAAAACAACTATCCAGAGCATGAACTCTATGCAATGATCTATGCAGATATAGTTGATGAGTTTGAAAAATTAAAAAAAGAGTATGGTTTTTTAAATTTTAATGATCTTCTTTTACAGTTTCGTGAGATGTGTAAAGAGCATCATTTAGGTTATAAAGAGGTGCTTGTTGATGAATATCAAGATACAAATGCCTTGCAGGGGACTTTGATCGATGCGATGAACCCGCCTTCACTTTTTTGTGTAGGAGATTATGACCAAAGTATCTATGCTTTTAATGGCGCAGATATTACGATCATAGGTTCTTTTACGACAAAATACCCTGATGCAGTAGTTCATACACTCAATAAAAATTATCGTTCTTCAGTGCCGATCCTATCTTTGGCAAATAAGGTGATCGAGCATAACGAGAGAATTTACCCGAAAAAACTTGAAGTAACGCGTACAGATGTAGATATGCCTCCTAAACTTTTAGCGTATGACGAACTCTTTGATCAGTACCATGGTGTAGCAGATATGATCTCTAAAACTGAGACTCCACACCAAGATATAGCTGTTATTTTTAGAAACAACTCTTCAGCTGACGGGATCGAAGTAGCACTAAGAGAGTTAAATATCTCTTGTAAGCGTAAGGGTGGAACAAGTTTTTTTGACTCGCGTGAAGTGAAAGCTGTACTTGATCTCTACACTTTACTTGTCAATGAATCAGATATGATGGCTTTTATACATATATTTGAATTTGCCCGTGGGATCGGAAGTGCAATGGCAAAAGAGATCTATATAGCATTAAAGAATTTAGGACAGGGAAGTATGTTTTATGGACTGTATGCACCCGATGAATCTCTAAGTAACCCTTTTGAAAAACGTAAGCTTAATCATCAGTTAGGTCTTTTTGATGACTTTTTAGAACTTGGTGCTGTTGGAAAATATGCAAAGCTAGGGTTTGAAGCAAAATTTATGAGAAATCCGGTACTTAAACACCCAAAATTGACAAAAGAATCAGCGACGTTTTTACATAATTTTTATATTTTGTTTCGCGATCTCAAAGGGATCAAGCAGCCAAAAACAATTGTAAGAAAGATAGCAGCATCGGAGTTTTTTAAATATATTGCAGATATTCTTTCAACAAAAAGAGCTACGCTCAAAGACGGTAGCGTAGATGAAAATCAAAAAAATGAATCGCTCATCAGAATTGAGCGAAAAATGAAACTGCTTGAGGAATTATCGCAACCATATAATGATCATGAACGCTTTTTAAATGCGATGATACTCGGATCATCAGATCTAAGCCAAGGGGAGGGGGTAAACCTATTAAGTGTACACGCTTCTAAAGGTTTGGAGTATAAAGAGGTGTATGTAGTTGATCTTATGGATGGGCGCTTTCCAAATAGAAAACTGATGGTTCGCGGTGGAAGCCTTGATGAAGAGAGACGTCTTTTTTATGTAGCTGTAACACGTGCAAAAGATATACTCTACCTTAGTTTTGCAAAGTATGACAAGATCAAAAAACAAAACTTTCTACCTTCACAGTTTATATACGAAGCGGGACTAGTTCCTAAAGATGAAGGGTATCGTGAGATGATCCAAAAGGAACTTGATAAAGAGGAAGATTAATGAGTATTAAATCTCATTTTTCTCACCTCTAAAAAGTAGCTGTGCCCTAAATAAATTACATAAAATACGGTTGCAAAAAAGATCACAAATGGTATAAGCGATATCAGGTACAATATTAGTGTTTTAAGACGTAACGTATTTCCATATTGTGCTTTGATCGTTAAAGCTTCCTCTTTTGTACAAATAGTTGACGATACATCATAAATGATCATCTTGTGAAAAAAGTAATACAGCGGAAAATTAAAAGCTACGATGTTGAGAATAGGTATAAAATAAAGAGGTATAAATACCATAAAAAGCACAAACATAATAAGCACCCATTTTAACGTTAAAAGTATTCCCTCTAAAAAGTTTGAATGTCCAACTAGTTCGACATCAGGATAGTGCCTTTGACGCAACTCTTTTAAGATCATATGTGTCATAAACCCAATCACTAAAAGTGCCACAAAAATAGAAAAGTAAAGCATTAAAACAGAGCCAACCGTATAGACTAAAAAAG
>JARRNV010000024.1:0-8641 GCA_037384685.1 Sulfurimonas sp. | reverse complement strand
GGTGTAGTACATTTTTTAGATGAAGGGACAATAGATACTTCAGTTTATGTTAGATTGCAAAGTGGATACACATTAGTAAGTATAATCACGAACGAAGCTGTATCTGATCTAAGACTTGAGATGGGTGATGATGTAATCATATTTTTTAAATCAAGCAGTGTGTTGATTATGACAGATATATCTTTAGGAATTAGTGCACGAAATAAGTTTCAAGGAAGAATTGAAAAGATTAAACATGCTGAAGTTACTGCTCAAATTGTCGTTGACATAGGAAACAATGACAAAATAGTATCTACCATAACACAAGATGCAGTAGAGCTCTTAGAACTTCAAACAGACAAAAATGTAAGTGCAATTATTAAAGCTACAGATGTGATGATTGCAAAATAATTTTTTCTATAAATATTTCAAAGGAATAGTTCTTGTATAACTACTGCAAAGATATTAGGGATTATTTTTATGGAATATGTAATTTTAGGATTAACAATGCTGCTTTACGTCACAGGCATTGGATTATATGCAAAAAAAGTGACTACAAAGAGTCAAAGATGAGTCATGCTACACTAGAAGATACGTACAATTATGCAAAAAAATTCTCTCACTATAAAGATTTTTATACCAAATCAAATGATTTGATTTTTTCAAAACTTGGACTTGGTACGTTTAACAAAGAGCCTTATAAAGAGGAAAACTATGTTTTTCATTATATTGAAGGTGTAAAAGAAGCAGTTAGACAAGGTATTAACTTAATAGATACTGCAAGCAATTACCGTTATGGACAAAGTGAAAGAGAGATTGGTGAAGCATTAAGTGAGCTTTTTGAAGCTGGTGAAGCAAAACGCGAAGAGCTTATTATCTGTTCAAAAGGTGGATTTATTCAACTTGATTATCCGTTTCCGGAAAATCCATACACTTGGATCAATGAAAATATTGTTGAAGCCGGTTTAGCTAACAAAGATGATATTGAGCTTGATCAACATTGTATGACACCCGATTATCTAGAGTGGAGCTGTAAAAGAAGTATAGAAAACTTAGGAGTGGAGAGTTTAGACATTTATTATCTTCACAACCCTGAAATGCAGTTAATGCGTCTTGGTGAAAAAGCTTTTTACAAGCAGATTGAGAAGGTTTTTGAGCGTTTTGAAAAGTTAGCTGATGAAGGGCTTTTTCACAGTTACGGTATAGCAGTTTGGAACGGTTTTACATCGGAAAACTCTAGCGAGCTTATTAGTTTAGAAAAGTTGGTTGAATGCGCTATAAAAGTTGCAGGGATGAATCATAGATTTAAATATATTCAACTCCCTTTTAATATGGGTAAAACCGCAGCATATACAAACGAAACGCAAAAAGTAGATGGAATGGCGTGTAGTGTGATCAATGCTGCACATAATCTTGGAATCGGTGTGATCAGCTCTTCAGCACTACTACAAATGAATCTGTTTAAAAAATCATTTTCTGCTGAAACGGGAGTGGTTTTAGACAATAGTATGACACTTAAAAGCGATATTCAATTAGCGCTGCAGTTTGTTCGTTCAACTCCGGGGATTATAAGCTCTTTGTTTGGATCAAAAGTACCTGTACATGTAAAAGAAAATTGTGAAATTTCAAAAGTTAAAGCAGTGCAACGAAGTAAGTATGACTTGCTTTATAGGCTGTAACATATGATCTACGATATTATAGTTGTAGGTGGCGGTGTCGCTGGATTAATGGCAGCAATTGAAGCAAAAACAAGTACCAATAAAGTGGCACTTATAACTAAAGGAAACTTGTTTAAATCAAACTCGGCTATTGCAAGCGGTGGGATTAATGCTGTTTTAGATCCAAACGATAAAGAAGCGATTCGTTTTCATGTTGTCGATACTATTCGTGCTTGTTTCGGACTTGAAAACGGAAAAACTATTCGTTATATGTGTGAGCGTGCTCCACACTCGATCCAAAAACTTGTCGATTACGGTGTAGAGTTTGACAAAGATGAAAACGGTAATATTGCACAAAGAAGTTTCGGCGGCGGTCGTACACAGAGAACTTGTTATGTAGGCGACAAAACGGGTGCAGCAATTACACAAGCACTTATAAAAAAAGCTAAAAGTGTAGGGGTTACATTTTTGGTAAATAACTTCATAATGAACCTTACAAGTTTAAATAACCGTGTAAGCGGAGTTGTTGCACTTCGCCGATCAGACTCTTCTGTTGTTGTGTATCCTGCAAAGTCTGTTGTTTTAGCAGGTGGTGGTTATGCCGGACTTTATAGAGGACATACTACAAATGCACAAGATTATTCAGGTGATATGTCGGCTATTGCACTTCGAGCAGGACTTACGTTAAAAGATATGGAGTTTGTACAGTTTCATCCAACTGGTTTGCATAAAACATCTTACCTTGTAAGTGAAGCTGCCCGCGGTGAAGGTGGATACCTGATCAATGAAAAAGGGGAGCGATTTGTAAATGAGTTAGAGCGTCGTAATGTTGTTAGTTATGCGATCTCAAGACAGATCGAAGCAGGACACAAAGTCTATATAGATCTTCGTCATCTCTCACAAGAAACAATTGAAACAAAGCTACCAAGTCTTTACAAAGCTGCGTACAATCAAGCTGGTATAGATGTCACAAAAGAGCCTTTAGAGATACGTCCGGTTGCACATTATTCTATGGGCGGGATCGAAGCAAATATGACGAAAACCTCTATAAAAGGGCTTTTTGTTTGTGGTGAATGTGCTGCCGAGGGTATTCACGGTGCAAACCGTTTAGGTGGAAACTCACTCTTAGAAGGGGTTGTTTTTGGAGAATTAGCAGGGGAAAATGCACTGGCATATTCTCAAAATAGAGAGTTTTTACCGATTGACTACAACCAAGTTGTCAAAGATCAAAAGATGGTTGACTGGATCTTTGATCGAGATAGTTCTAAAAACTTTAATGCTATGAGAATCTCTATGGGTGAGTCTATGTTTAAATACGCTGGGATTCATAGAAGTGAGACAAGTTTGCAAAAAGCATTTGATTATTTGAAGTATTTGCGTAATGAAACAATCACTTTGCATTGTATAGATAAAAGTCGACATAACAATGTTGAGCTTATTTCTATTTTGGAGTTAAGAAATGCATTAGAAGTAGCAGAAGCAGTAGTACTTGCAGCAATGCTAAGAGAAGAAAGCCGCGGTGCTCACCACAGAGATGATTTTGAAAAAGATGATTTTAGCTTACAAAAATCGATCTTGGTAAGTGAGCCTAAAAAAGGGTATTTTGATGTGCGTTATGAAGATAAAGGCTTCATCAAATGGATACGAAATTTAATTAAAGGATAAAAAATGGCAAAAGTTATGTTAAGAGAAAGTGAAGGGGAGATCTTCTTCTACATTGCAAAAAAAGATATGGAAGAAACAATTGAAACTATAGAGTTCGATAGTGATGAAAAATGGGGTGGTGAAGTTGAACTTAGCAACGGTGAAACTTGGTGGATCCAACCCGGACCAAAAAACTTACCAAAAGAGGAAGTTTGTAAGAAAATTGCAGACTGATTAAAACTTAGTCAATTTTTTGCATATAAACCCTGTTAATTAGCTGTATAATTAAACAAAATAGTTAAAAATGAGGTTATATGCTAGCACAATGTGAACAGTGTTTAACACACAAAGAATTAAAAGTTTTATACGATATTGCTTCGTTAATATCAGATTCTAGAGATATTAAAAAATCTTTGGAGAAAAGTTTACAAGCACTAAAGAACTCTTTACATCTCGATAATTGTGTAATTTATGAGATAGAAGATGAGATGTTAAAGGTATTTGCATCTTTAGGGTTTAGTAAGTTTCAGAAAGTTAATTCAGAGTATAAAGTGGGTGAAGGTGCAACCGGTTTGGCTGCACAGACAATGGAACCCGTAGTTATTGAAAACGTACATAACGATATATTATTTTTAAATAAGTCCGGTAATAAAAGTACTAATACAATTTCATACATAGCAGTTCCTATGATTGTGGAAAATGACGTTATCGGTGTGATTGGTGCAAACTTAACAAAAGATACACAAATAGATTTTGACGAGACAGTAAGAATATTGTCAATTATTAGTTCATTGTTTGCACAATATATAAGTTCTCATTTCGCGATAGAACAAGAAAAACAAAGGTTACAAGAGTTACAACAATATTATAAAATGGAATGGGATTCAAAAGTACACAATTTTGGTGATATTGTTGGAGATAGTGAGCAGATGCAAAAAGTCTATAAAGTTGTAGAGAGAATTGCGCAAAGTGATGTAACTGTACTTGTTCGCGGTGAAACAGGAACAGGTAAAGAACTTGTGGCTGCTGCAATTCACAAAAGAAGTAAGCGTGCAGAAGAGCCGTTTATTAAACTTAACTGTGCGGCGATTACAGATACACTTTTAGAGAGTGAACTATTCGGTCATGAAAAAGGTGCGTTTACCGATGCAAAAGAGACAAGAAAAGGTCGTTTTGAACTTGCAGACGGCGGGACTTTATTTTTAGATGAGATCGGTGATATCTCTGCATCTGCTCAGGTAAAACTTTTACGTGTGCTTCAAGAGCGTGAGTTTGAACGTGTCGGTGGTAGTAAAACAATTCGTGTAAATGTTCGTCTTGTAGCTGCAACTAACCGAGATCTCGAGCAGATGGTAAAAGATGGAGAGTTCCGTGAGGATTTATACTATCGTTTAAATGTAATTCCAATTGATCTTCCACCACTTAGAAAACGTGGACAAGATATTGAGTTATTGGTAAACTTTTTCTTGGAACGTTCTATGCAAAACCATAAAAAGCGAGTCACTATTACTAAAGAAGCGATGGCTAAGTTGGTATCTTATCCATGGCCGGGTAATGTTCGTGAGTTAGAAAATACTATTGAACGTATAGTTTTAATGGGTAATGAAGATGGTATTAATGCTGAAGATATGAGTTTACTCCTTCCTGCACTAAAAAACAGTGATATGATAGAAGAAGCTGTAGAAAGTGCACCTCAAGAGAGTTATGATACAGAAGATATGACACTTGAAGATATAGAAAAAGATGCACTCATTCGTGCTTTGGAAAAAAGTAACGGAAATCAAGCAGAAGCCGCAAAAGCCCTTGGAATTACACAAAGACAAATAGGATATAAGGTAAAAAAATATGGAATCTAATGTTGTATATAAAGGTGAATCTCTAGAGCTGTGTGAAGACTTTATCGATATAGGTTATATGGCTGAAAATGTAGAAGTTACAGACAGTAAGGGTGAACTAAAAGAGATCAAAAGAAGTCATCCCGACAAATCTATGACACTTCTTATTTCATTTCCTCACGGTCAAGAGGGTTTTATAGATGAGATACTTAAAATTGATGAACTTTTACACCATATACAGGTAGATATTCACTGCTATATGATCTTTGACGGAAGCTTTGAGGAACAAAGTGTTATAAAAAACAGATTGAAAAAATTTGAGGTCGTTTTAGACACCGAAGATGAGTTTGGATCGATGTACGGTACAAAACTTGTGAGTGGTTCGTTAGAGAATAAACTTACTAAATCATTGTTTCTCATAAGTAAAGACGGCGCTGTTTTTTATCTTGAAATGCCAAGTGATTTGGAAAAACAATTTGATCTAGAGAGATTAAGAATAGAGTTAAACAAAGCCTATGCTAGCTATACTGGAGTAGGTTGTCACGGTTAATATTATATGTATATTAATACAAAAAAGTAGAATCATCTCTTAAGTTTTTAACGGAATGGTTTGTGTAACTATCTGTAGTGTAGTAAACCAACATATTGGATAATTTATGGAAAATATAATAGAAAAGTTACAAAGCGGAGAGCTAATCCCTTTCATTGGGATGGGTGTATTTGAAAATACAAAAGCAAAAGACGGAAGTACTTTGCCTTATGATAGTGACAGTATGATTCTAGCACTTAATAACGGTCGTGCTATGAGTCCAAGATTGATGTACGAATATAGTCGTGCGGCAATGAGTTTAGAACAAAGAAAAGGGCGTGAATTTATTGTGCAAATGACAAATCATATCTATGCGTCCAAAGAGTATGATTTACCATTTACATACGAGTACTTTAAAGCTATAAAGCCAAAATATATGATTGACACAAATGTAGACGACAGCGGATGTAAAGTGTATGAAGATGTTGAACACTTTATGATCACGGGTATCTCTCGAATCACGGCAGATTATGACAGATTTATTATCTATAAATTTAACCCTGAAACAAAAGAGTATGTAAAAGTTGAAAAAGAGGAACTTAACGATTCGTTACCAATCCTTTTTAAACCTATGGGGTGTATGGTTCCTGAGATGAACTTCATCATCTCAGATGCAGACTTTGTAGATTGGTTAACGGAAGCTATGGGTGGTTACGCACTTCCTCCGTTTTTAAAAGAGTACAAAAAAGATAAATCATATCTATTTTTAGGTGTTGATTTCTCACGCGATACTTTTAGAATGGTAGCGCATGAAACAACACTAGGTCTTAAAGATGGTTTAGTGATTGCAAACAAAGAAGAGCTGACAAAAAAAGAGAACAAATTTGTCTCTACACATAATCTTGAAGTATTACAACAAAGTAGTGATGCTTTTTTAAAGGCTTTATAATGAGTGATTTAGTTTGTGATTTTTGTGGAAAAGGCGTCAAAGAAGTAGAGAAGATTTTTAGTGCAGAAAATGCACATATTTGTAATGAATGTATCGGTACATGTTCAGACATCATTGCAAAAGAGCACTTAAAAAAAGAGCGTGCTCAGTTTCAAAAGGGTTTAAATATTCCGACTCAAATTAAAGAGCACCTTGACAATTATGTAATCGGTCAAGAGGAAGCGAAAAAAGTGCTTTCTGTTGCTCTGTATTCACACTATAAACGTATAGATAAACCAACTTTCAAAAATGTAGAGATCGAAAAAAGTAACATTTTACTTGTAGGTCCAACAGGAAGTGGTAAGACATTACTTGCAAAATCTTTAGCGAAGATTATGGATGTACCTTTTGCAGTTGCAGATGCTACAGCACTTACAGAAGCGGGGTATGTTGGGGAAGATGTTGAGTCTATCCTTTCACGTTTTGTTCTAAACCAAAGAAAAACCCATACAGAACTTAAAAAACCTGTAAGCAGAAAAGGCATCTTAAAATTTTAGAGGGTGGTGAAGTGTATGTACCTCTTAAAGGGAGTCGTAAAAACTCTTATGCTGAGACGGTACTTTTCGATACTACACATGTACTTTTTATTTGTGGTGGTGCTTTTGTCGGTTTATCTGGCGATGATGATCACAAGAAAAAATTTAAACCTAAAAATATGGGATTTTTAAAATCAAGTGATGATGAGTCATCTCAAAAAGAGATCGAATCAAAAGATCTGATCAACTTTGGACTTATCCCGGAATTTATAGGGCGTATTCCTGTTATTGCAACATTGAATCCTCTAACTATTGAGGATCTCATTCGTGTACTTAAAGAGCCTAAAAATGCGATCATTAAACAATACCAAGCGCTTTTTGAACTAGATGGAATTGAATTAGAGTTTAGTGATGATGCTCTTGAAGCGATTGCCCATGAAGCAGATGACAAAGGTGTCGGTGCTCGTGGTCTTCGAGGAATCATCGAGAAAATTATGCTTCCACTTCAGTATGAACTTCCTGCAAAAGAGGGTGTTGAAGCTTGTAAAATCACAAACGATTTTATAAAAGGCACTAAAGAAGTAGAACTTCGTTTCGAGAAAAAAGGAAAAGAAGCTAAAAAGGAGGCAAATTAATATGGATGATCAATCAACTGCATACGAGTGGGCAAAAACATATAATTTTACGGAACAAGAGATCCATTACGCTACCATTTTGGCACTAAAGATTTTAGATGATGAGTGTCAAATGGATTACGATAACTATAACCTTTTTATGTCTGTATATGACGGCATAAAAGATAAACCAAATACACCATTTAATCTAAGTGTACACAGCATTATCGATCTTGCACGAGCAAAAGATCCAATCAAAGCAGACCCAGTTTATAAAGATATGATCAGTGAGTTACGTGTAACTATGATGAAAGATATGGAAAAACCTATAATGAAGGCATATAAAAACCTTGTCTGGGATGTTGCAAGCTGTTAGCAAACGTAAATTTCTTTACGTTTGCAGCTTAGGAACCACAATTTTAACCTATAATTAACTACTTGTAATAAAATTTTAGATAATATTTTAAGAAATACCATTAAGGTAAATATATGAATATTAGTATAGAACCTGTTGAACAAGACAACACATCACATAATAACAATCATGATATGCAAGAGTATTTAGGCTCTAATGATGAAGTTATCAATAAAACAGAGTGGACACCTTTAGTTAATGGTGGACAGTCAAACAAAAGTCATCGTATAGTTAAAATTAACGATGAACGAATCGCTTTCAAAATAAGTTTTTCATCTATCTTTTTTTATTCACTTTTTATAATAGCTGGTTTAATAGCCATAGTTGCTATAGTATTTGGACCTGCTCTTGGTTTGCAAGGAAGTGTAAATCATCCTGTGCTTGGTTTAGGCATGGGGGTACTTTTTATAGGCGTTGGTATTTTTCTTCTATATAGAGGAAGTAAACAAATACAGTTTGATAGCCGATTAAAGGCGATGTGGCATGGTAAAGTGGACCCAGAT
>JARRNV010000023.1:0-8696 GCA_037384685.1 Sulfurimonas sp. | reverse complement strand
AAAAAAACCTGCAGAACTTTTATATTGGTATGTTCTAGTTGATTACGAAGTGATTGGGTAAAAATGTTTACGGCACCTTTAGTGGCACAATAAACTGCCGAAGTTGTTTTAGGTGCTAATGCCAAACCAGAATTAACATTTAAGATAATTCCCTCTGTACTTTTTAATAAAAGTGGTAAACATACATAAGTTAAACTACAGACTGCCGTAAAATTGACGGTTATCTCTTTTTCTATTGTTTCATATTCAAAGTCAGCATCAAAAAACATTGGTGTGTATTGGATTGCGGCATTATTTATCAGTACATCAATTAACTCAAAATCATTTAAGATTTTATTTGATACACTTGATATATCTTCCATAATTGATAAATCTGCTTGATATATAGAAATATTATCAAAGTCATCTAAAAGTTTGTCTAGTTTATTTTTATTTTTGGCAACTACAATAAGCTTATTATTTTTGTAAAGGCTTTTAACGATCTCATAACCAATTCCAGATGTTCCACCTGTTATAAGGACAGTTTTATCTTTCATGCATTACTCCTCTTTATTTTGGAGTATTGTAATTTAGATAAAAACTTATTGCATTAATCTAGATTAAGCTTTAGCCGCTTTTTGATTGTACTTAAAGCCTCAGGTGTAATTCCAAGGTATGAAGCTATAACATGTTGTTTTAACCTTTTAGAGAGCTTAGGATATGTTTGTATAAAAGATAGATATCTGGTCTTTGCATCGTAAACCAAAAACTCTCTTTCTCTTGATTCTTTGTTACAAAAAGCTTTTTGTAAAATAACTACTAGTAGTTTGTTCCAACTTATTTCATTCTCAAAAAAAGCTTTCCATTCATTATAGTCGATAACAACAATAGTTGAGTCTTCTAAAGCTTCTATAGAAAAGTAAGATTCTCTATTTTCTAATAAAGCACTGTATGAAACAAGAAAACTTTGTTCATCAAAAAAACTTTTAGTAAATTCTTTTCCATCCTCGGTTAAATATGTAATGCGAAATAAACCTTCGCATATAAATGCTATTTCAGAAGACTTATCACCTTGTCTTAAAAAATAATCCCCTTGTTTTATTTTTTTAATATTAGAAATATTTTTTAGTTTTTGCTGCTCACTTTCAGATATTGGAGTGATGTTGTTTAAAACTTTTAAAAAGTCATTTATCAGATTATTCATTGTAACCCTATAAAAAGCTAATACTTCTTTTGAAAATGAAGTCCAATAACTTCATACCCATCTTTTTCCCAAAACTTTTGTGCCCTTTTATTGTTTACATAACAGTTTAACTCACTTGCAATACATCCGTTTTCTTTAGCGTATTTAGTGATCCAAGCCATCAGTTGTGTACCGATGTTTTGGTTTTGATACGCAGGAGAGATAAACACATTATCCGGTTCTATGTGTTTGCCTACATAATATTTTGTCAGTATCCAAATTCCACATATTCCTACAAGTTTATCCCCATCAAATATGCCGATACATTTATACCCTTGTATGAGCATCTCATCGAGCCTTTGTTTTAAAATGTCATCTTCGATAGTGTCGTTTAACATCTTTAGCAATGGAATAATTGAATAAATATCTTGTTCATCAATAAATTTAAAGTCGATCAATTTTTATCTCCTTTTTTCCATCGCTTATATTATCGTATTTGTATAAATTTGTATGTGACTGCTATCACGCTAGTATTTTTTAGTTTTACATAATATTTTGACTTACTTTAATATATAGGAGTCAATTATGTATAAACAATTTAGTTTATTGTTTTTAGTATTAATAGTTTTTAGTGGATGCATGCAAAAGCCTACTATAGGACAAGTAGCTGTAGATGAATCTAAAATACCTATCAAATTGTATGTTTACGATTGTGGGCATATACAAGCTAAAAATATGTCTTTGTTTGATTCTACCCTCAAAAGTGGAATTGAAGCTGAACTGGCAAACACTTGCTATCTTATTGAACACCCAAAAGGGAAAATCTTTTGGGATGCAGGTCTTCCTGATGAGTTGTATGGAGTAAAAGGTGGTGAAAACTGGTTTAATGGCAGTTTTAATATGCAAGTTAAAAAAACTCTCACTTCACAATTTCAAGAGAGTGGTGTCGATCCAAAAGATATAGATTATTTGGTTTTTTCTCACCTGCATAATGATCATACGGGAAATGCGAAACTTTTTCAAAATTCTATTTGGGTTATGCAACAAAAAGAGTATGAAATAGCTTTTGGTCCTATGGCAAAAAAATATGGTTACAACCCAGACTTTTATAAGTTTGATTCAGCTCAAAAGATGAAACTACTAGATGGCGATTTTGATTTTTTCGATGATGGTAGTGTTCTTCTTATCTCTACTCCCGGTCATAGCCCTGGACACCAATCACTTATAGTTAAACTTCCAAAAACAGGAACAGTATTTATTTCAGGAGACTGTTTTGTAACATATAAACATAAAGAGAACTATGGTATTCCTATATGGGGAGATAAAAAAAGTTCTATTCACTCTTTTGTAAAGATAGACAACCTATTGGAAAGGACAAAAGCAACACTTTGGATTCCGCACGATAAGGCGTTATTTGATTCTCAAAAACATACACCTGAGTATTATGAATAATTATTTATATGGTATCAACTAAGATGTTTTCTAGTTGATACCAATACCATTAATCATGTAAACGTGCTAAATCCGATGGAGATATCGAATTTACTTCAGTGATAGTATCATAAGGCAGACCAACTTTTTTATGCACATTAAATACAGCCTCTTCATTTGGTGCCATGTTTATACAAAAAGCTCTACCTTCATTAAAACCTGCATATATTTTTAAAGAGATTACCCCTTCTTCTTTACATGCTTGTTCATACGATTCATAAAAACCTTCAAGCTCATGAGGTTTGATCCCTGCCGGAAAAGTTCCATTCGCTTGATCATGTGTGTCTAAGAAAAAACGCATATTTTCCATCTTTCACTCCTAATATAGTATTAGCTTTTAAAGCCATAAAAAGAGTTTATAAAAAATAGAAAGTTGAGTTTGTGATCTAAGTCACATAAGTTTTGTTTGTTTTATTTTAAACTTCCTCCATATTCATTATAAAGGAGAAAATAAAGATGAATACAACAAACAAACTAATCGGTGCATTGTTCATAACTTTGCTTTTGGCATTTAACTTACAAGCGGACAATACAAAACGCTTACTTATCTCTTTAACATCTGGTGATTTCAGATCAACTGCTAGTGGTGTAGCTATTGCAAATGCTATGCAAGACGCGGGTGTTCAAACAGTTGTTTTTATAAACGCTAATAGTGTAAAATATGCACTAAAAGATACGAAAGTAGAAAAATTTGGTCCAACAGGTAAGAGTATCAAAGATATGTTGGCAGCTTTAGTAAAAAAGAACGCAACTGTAATGGTATGTGGGATGAATGCAAAATTTCAAGGTGTGAAAGACCAAGATCTGATCAAAGGTATCAAGATCATAGGTGGTGAGCAAGTGTATGGAGCTGTATTTGCACCAAATACACAAACACTCTCTTTCTAAACCAACCGCGGTTAAACCTTTTTGGTTTAACCTTATAGGAGTAAATTATGGATCTATTTGAATATGAGTTTTTTAACGAGCTCAAACAAGAGGAAAAAGAAAAAATAAAAGAGAGTGCAAAGTACATCTCTTTACCTATTGGCTCTCAGCTTTACTTCGAGGGTGATACCAATCAAGATATATTATTTTTAAAACAAGGAAAAGTGAAAGTGTATATAACCCCAGAAAGTATTGGAAATGGGGAAGTTACACTTTATTATATATCTGCAGGTGAGCAATGCTTAGTCAATACTTTTAGTACCATTACACAAACACAAACTTTGGCATCTGCCGTAGTCGATGAGTCTATAGAGGGGTGGCTAATTCCACGTGAAAGCATTATGTGGTTAATAAATAATTCTCAAAGTTATAGAGATTTTAAAATTGAACTTTGCGGTCAAAGACTTCAGCTCGTGCTTGATCTCATTAAATCTATTAAGTTTGATCAATTAGATCAGCGATTACTTAACTGGTTATATGTTCAAGGAAAAAACCAAATAAAAATAACACATGAAAAAATAGCTGCTATTTTAGGTGTCTCTCGTGAAGCGATCAGTAGAAACTTAAAAAAGCTAGAGCGTGCAGGCGATCTAAAACTCTCACGAGGTTGTATAACTATTTTATAAAGTTTACAACCTCGCCATCTACTGCTTTTAAAAAGCTAATTATCTTTTGGATCTCTTGATCATCTAGTTTTATTCTTAGTTGATGGATCCCCATAAGCTTTATAGCATCTTCTAGTTTTTCTACACTTCCATTATGAAAGTATGGTTTTGTTCTCACCACATTTCGTAGAAGTGGTACTCGAAAATATTTTTTGTTATTTGCACCTAAAAACTCCCCTTTATTTTCAAATGGAAAAGCTGTTTTAGTTAGCAGTTCCTCTTTTACTTTATGGGAATCTCCACTATGACAATCTGTACATTTTCCCTCTTCATTTTTATCTAAGTAACCATCTGCGAAAAGTTTTTGTACATGTTTGGGTGTATCCATACTCCAAGCTTTATGATACACTAGGGGGAATTTTCTCATTACTTCCCCTCCAAGCCCTACACCGTTATGACAACCTACACATCCTTTTGTTATAAATAGCTCTAACCCCTCTTTTTCATTTTGAGATAATGCATCTACATAACCAAGCAAATAATCATCGTATCGTCCACGTGTAACTATAGTTTTTTCATAAGTAGCAATAGCATCTGCAATCTTCTCAAAAGTGATATCACCACTTCCATACGCTTTTTGAAATAGATCAACATACTCTTTTTTGCCAGCTATTCTTTTTTGGGCTAATTCAGGTGTTATAGACATCTCAAAAGGTGCTTGCAGTGGACCTTTTGCTTGATCTGAGAGTGTGTTGCTTCTGCCATTCCAAAAATAGTACTTTGAGAATACAGAATTCAAAACAGTAGGTGTATTTAAATGAAAAGGATTTTTTTGACCAAGATGTCCTATAGCTGTTGGCTTACCATCAGCTCCACCTAGCTCAAAACTATGACAAGTTGCACAGCTAATATCTTTTCCTAAAGAGAGATCTTTTTCAAAAAATAGTTTTTTCCCTAAAGTTATTTTCTCTTGAGACAACTCTTCTTGTGACATCTTAAACTCAACTCGTAACGATTCAAGATCGTTTGGAACAGGTCTAAGATTGTGTTTATATGCAAGGGTCATCAACTCAAAATCATCCAATGCAAATAAAGAGGTAGTAAGTAGTATAAGTAAAATAGTTTTCATAGTATTTCTCCTTTTTTATAATTGTTATAGTAATGCAACTTGTTTTTTTGGTATGTGATCCTCATCACAAAGAAAAAAATCATAAAGAGATATAGTTTGTATAAAAAAAGGATCTCTTATGAAGTTTATAATTGGTTTGGTTATGTTTATGGTGTTATTGTTAGGATATAGAGTTTTATCAGCTATCAATTCAGATGATTATAATATCTACGATAAAAAGATTTCACTCTCCACTGAAGAAACTCCTCAAGAGGAGTTACAAGAAACTGGAAAGTCCATTTATTATGTATATTGTTCATCATGTCATGGAATGAATGGAAAGGGAAATAATGGAAAAGCTCATAACCATACAAAAAGGATAGCCAAGAAAACTATTGTAGATGTGATCATACACGGATCAAATAACTTTAAATCTGTTTATCCATCTGGAATGCCAGCAGGGTTACTAAATGAAAAAGAAGCCAAAAAAGTTGCTACATATATAGTAAATAAGATGCAAGGGCAAAAACCAACATCTTGGGAAGTGTGTGCATCATGTCATGATGAGAGTGGAAAAGGGATCTCTTTAGTAGCACCAAACCTTTATGAATATAGTGATGAGTTAGTTGCCACAGTTCTTACAAATGGGAAAAAAGGGGTGATCGGTACTATGCCAAACTTCAGTGGCAGACTTAGCGAGATGCAAATGAAAGCCCTCGCATCGCACATTAGGAGTTTGCAAAGATAGTTTTCATCCTATTTTTAGCTTGCTTTTGATGTTTCAATCATACTTTTTATCTGTTGAATTGCATCTTCAAAAGGTTTTGTAGAGTCTGTACCTCGACAAAGAACTAAGGAACCTTGCAATAACATAAGAATAGTTCTAGCTTTTTTATCAGCACTATCTGAGTTTACTCCATATTCTTGTAGTAGCTTAGATATTGTTACACTCAATGTATCAAATGCTTTTTTTATTGTATCTGCAAAAGGGCTTTTCTCAAGTACTGGATAAGAGAGTACATTATAAAGGCAAGAGTTTTTTCCCCCATTATAGATCGCTTCGAGATTCTCGATCAAGATAACTGTCTTTTCTGTAGGTGTTATAGTCGAATCATCAAGAGGTATCACAATATTCTCTTCTACTATATTGTTTACATGCTCTAAGACAGCATTAGCCATCTCCTCTTTTCCACCCGGAAAACGGTGATATAAGCTTGCCTTTTGTAGACCTGTCTCTTTAGAAAGTTCACCCATTGATGCCCCTTCATATCCATGCTTTCTAAAAACAACTGCCAAGCTTTCAATAAGCATCTCTTTGCTTATACTAGATGTTCTAGCCATATACGTACCTTTTTTTCATACAGACAATTTTACTAAAAAAATATAAAAATCAACTATGTTCTTGACAAATGAAAAATAAAAACGCTACAATACTTTACCGAACGTTCGGTAATATATATTTGGAGGCTCATCATGAGTAAAACGGTAATTGTAATACTTTCTGATCCTAAATCTGGATCCGAAGAGGCACTAGGGCGTTTGTTCAATGCACTTATACTTGGCAGCGAACTAAAACAACGTAAAGAAAAATTTGAGATCATTTTTCAAGGTACAGGGACAAGATGGCCTTCTGAACTTGAAAATGCCAATCATCCCGCACATCCTCTTTACAAAGATTTAGAAGAGAACATCAAAGGTGTATGTGGAGGATGTGCTGAAGTTTTTGGAGCAAAAGACTCCATCAAAGATACAAAACTGATGCTAATGCAAGAAGTTGCTCTACCAGGTACATCTGGTGTAACAGATCTAGCGCAGTATATAGTAAATGGTGATCGGTTTTTAACCTTTTAATTAGGAGTATCCAATGAATTATCTTAACAAGTTTCGAGGAAAAAATACTCCAATGCCACCAAAAACAAAGTTTAGTGAAGTTATATTTGCATGGTTTGGAGGATTTATAGCAATTGCATTGATTGGTTATTTAACGCAACAATATGACTCTTACTTATCATGGGTTCGTTTGGTGCTTCGTGCGTCTTAATATTTGGATATCCACAGAGCCCATTTTCACAACCAAGAAATGTAATAGCAGGACACCTTATCTCAATATTTATTGGTCTTTTGTTTTGGCGCATCCACCTGCAGGGTCTGATCCCTTAATTGTTTTTTTATTATCAGCTAACTGGGATTATTTAATTTTTCCCGGACTAGCTGGTTCAATGATATTAACTGCTACTGCACTCCTCTTTAACAACTTGCATAGCAACAGAACATATCCAGAATATTGGTAGGAGACATGATGAATATTTTTACACAAGAGCACAATTTCGTTCAAGAAAAGTATAAAACAAAAGAACAAGCTGAACATTTACTCAACCTTTTAAAACGAGAAGTGATCGAAGAAGATGCCAGCAATTATCTTGAAAGTCTGCAATACTTCTTTTTTGCCACTTCAAATAAGCAAGGGCATACAAATGTAAACTTCAAGGGTGTTCGCTCAGGTAAACTGATCAAGGTACTTGATGAGAAACATTTGATATTTCCAGACTATAAGGGTAATGGTATTTTTCATGGTATTGGAGATATTATGAGTAACCCTAATGTTTCACTACTATGTATCGACTTTTCTAAAAATATTAGAGTCAAGATTTCAGGAACTGCTCAAATCATTGATGATGCAGATACAGTATCAAAGTACTCTGATATCCTCAACACCAATGATGCTGAACGAATTATAAAAATTACAGTTCGTTATCTTATTCCAAACTGTTCTAAACAACTTTCAGTTGTTAAAGATAGTATTTTAAATCCACACTAAATACTATATTAGAGATAGTTGGCAAGTAACAAATATATTTTCCAGCTATCTGTTTTTATACAACTCAACTATCTCCTCTTTACTAAGCTCTTGCCCTTTTTGATCAGAAGCTCTTTTGACTACTTTTCCAAATTCCCTGGCTGCATCCTTTGACATCTTCTCACCCAAAAACTCACTGATTATGAAGTCGGCTCCGCCCTTGCCCGATTGTGAATTTATCCGTACGACGTTTTCATAATCTCTTTTGATGTCTTTTGGATCGATCGGCAAATAAGGGACAACCCACTCTTTTTTGTCTGTTTTGTTGTAAAAATCAAACCCTTTTTTTATGGCGTCTTGGTGCCCTCCGCTAAAAGCGGTAAAGATCATCTCGCCCACATAAGGATGTCTAATATGAGTTTTGATCTGCGTAGTTTTTTCAAAAAACTCTTTTACTTCATCTATGTGTTCCAAATGCAACTCAGGATCAACTCCTTGAGAGTAGATGTTAAACGCGAAGTTTACCAAGTCCAAATTTCCGGCACGTTCACCGTTTCCAAACAACGTCCCCTCAACTCGATCAGCCCCTGCCAATACAGCCATTTC
>JARRNV010000022.1:0-10706 GCA_037384685.1 Sulfurimonas sp. | reverse complement strand
CGAGCGTACGTAATTAAATCGGGTGAATTACTTGCTAGTGGAACAAGTGACGAGATTGGGCAAAATGAAGATGTGCGTACACATTACCTTGGCGAAAACTTTAAACTGTAGGCTCTGATTTGGCAGTTCTAAGACAAACCCAAAGTGTTGAAACCAAGCATAAACTCTCAAACACTTTAAGAAACTGGCTTCCGATCTTACACTCAAGTCTTTCCGATCTTGGAGAGGCTATGGAGCCTTTTGTAAGTGGAAATCCGGTTGTAGAAGTTAAGTCTGGATATGAAGAAGACTTTGAAAAAAAGATCTCTAAAAAGATCATCTCAGGTAATGGTGTCAGTAACTCTAGAACGGAGAAGATTGAAGCACTTACAATTCAGTCAAAAAGTTTATATGAAGTTTTGGACGAGCAGTTAGAAGCACCGCTTTTCCCGACACCGATTTCTCAAGAGATCGCACAGTTTGTTGTTGAAAATTTAGATGAAAACGGTTACTATGAAGGAGATACAGACGAATTTTGTCAAGAGCATGACATAGATGTTGATGCATTTCACAAAGTTCGTCTACGATTTGCACATATTGAACCGATGGGAATAGGTGCAAGAGATCTGAGTGAATCGTTTTTATTTCAGCTCGATAACTCTGAGATCTCAAATGAGGCATACTCTTTGGCTGTAGAGATGATCAATGATCTGCCAAATATTCACAGTTATTCAAATAGAGATCACTTCTCAGAAGTTATGCATGTAATCTCTAGCTTTAAAAACCCTCCAAATATTGAGTATCAGGAAGAATCAAGTCATGTAGTACCTGATCTCATGATCTATTTTAACGATGAAGACCAGATCGAAGTCAAACTCAATGATGCCTATTACCCTGCAATTAACATCGACACATCTTACGGTGTGGAGCACGAGTATATTAGTCAAAAAATAAAAGAGGCAAAATCGTTGGTAGATGCTTTGGATATGAGAAAAGCAACGCTGTATAAAGTAGGGCTTATGATTGTGGAGTATCAGTATGATTTTTTTACTGGCGGACAGATAATGCCACTTACTTTAAAAACGTTGGCAGATGAGTTTGGACATAACCCTTCAACAATCTCACGAGCAATAGCAAACAAGTACATAGCATGTGATCGAGGAGTACTTGCTATGAAAGATTTTTTTACAACTGCAATCGATGAAGATGTAAGTAATGCCGCGATTAAAGAGTTTTTAGTTGGACTTGTAAAACAAGAGAGTCGAGAAAAACCTCTGAGTGATATGAAACTCCTTGATCTGATCCAAGATAAGTTCAAAGTGAAGATGGTACGTCGTACTATTGCTAAGTATAGAAAACAGCTTAATATTGCCGGTTCAAGTGAGCGAAAAAAGCTTTATCAATTAGGACTTTCTTGAATATAAAAGAGTTACTTGACCGTGAAGTACTACTTCGTAATTGTGAAGATGAAGTGTGTGAAGAGAGACTTGATCCAATCATGGTCGCAAAAAAATATAACGATGAAACCATAGCTCTTATTTGTGCACTTTTTGCATACGGAAATGTAAAACAGATCGTGAAATTTTTAGAATCTTTGGATTTTACACTCATAGAAAAAAGTGAGCAAGAGATACAAAAAGCATTAGGGAAGCATTACTATAGATTTCAAACCTCTCAAGATGTAATAGCACTCTTTTTGGCACTTAAAAGTTTAAAACAGCTCAGCAGTTTAGAAGATATCTTTATAAGCGGTTATAGTAAAAGTTCAAGTGTAATTGATGGAATTAATGCAATTGTTGAAAAACTTTATGAGGTTTCTTGTCGCAGATCAAGAGGATACGGTTTTTTAATCGGTAAAATAACGACAAAGACAAAAGGAAGCGGTGCATTAAAGCGCTGGATGATGTGGCTTCGCTGGATGGTGAGAGATGACAACATTGACCTTGGACTTTGGAGTCGGGTGAGTAAAGCGGATCTTATTATGCCACTCGATACACATACATTTAATGTAAGTAAGAAGCTTGGGCTTTTAAAGCGTAAAACATACGACCTTGAAGCTGCAATAGAACTTACAAATGCACTTAAAGAGTTTGACAAAGAAGATCCGTTAAAATACGATTTCGCTTTGTATCGCTTAGGGCAAGAACATATAGTATAAAGGGCAAACTTGGAATTTTTAATACACTTTCACCTGATAGCTGCTATGGCATGGATAGGTGGATCAATCTTTATGTTTGTTCTGGGAATTTCACTTCGAGATAAAACTAAGCAAAAGCAAGTCTACCCAAATATTGGACCTATCTTTGGCTATTTTGAAGTAGCTTCACTTCTCATTTTGCTTGTTAGCGGTATTTTAATGGCTGATGATAAAGGACTTATATATGCTCTTTTAGAAGGTCATAAAAGTGCAATAGATACAGTTTTTTACAATAAAATGATGCTCGTTCTTTTTGTAATATTTTTTACAGTTTTACATTTTGTTGTTGCATTTAAAACCAATGGAAAAGAGCGAACAAAACTACAAAATTTTCTCTCAAGAAGCTCTTCATTAATGGTATTATTATTAAATCTTGTAGTTCTACATTATGCAATCATACTCAGAAGTATGTTGTAAAAGAGGTTTTAATCATACTTAAGTAAAGTTGCTTTAGAATGCTATATGCTATTATTGGAGAACAAAATGAAACAGATAGTATTGATATTTATTTTCTTAGGCTCTCTCTTGCCGGCACAAGAGATCATAAACAATACAACAGAGCCCATGATCTGTAAAGCAAATTATCCTGCTATTTATGAAACCGAAATCATCCATAATATAGAACAAAGGGTGATGGTGCAAAAACAAGATGACTTTGTCATGAAGTTAAATTCCAATAAAAGTTACCAGACTACAAGAAGCGGTAATGTAGTGTGTTTTAACAGTATTGAAAAAATTTCTACCTATAACAATAACCTTAGAACCGAAACCGGGAAGCGGTATGAGTATTTTAAAAAAGAGCATGAAGCGTTTGACATCGCTCTTTATGAAAACGAAAATAGAAATTTTGTTGAAGCAAAATTCGGAATTCACAGAACTTGCGTACCCTACAAAGGGGGACAGTATTGTCAGGTGAAAAACGGCCTGGATATTTTATATACTAAAGAGGGACGCATAAAAAAACTATTTATCTACGGGCAGGGAGTCTATGGTTTAGACTTTAAACCGAGTTCTTTCTCAGAGTTAAAAGTGAATAATAACCCTTTGGGATTATGGATTGCTGATAAAAACAAAAAACTTGTACAATCAAAACCCTCTTTTCAATCGTCAAATGCAATTGTTTGGAACAATCCCGACAAATATATAAAAAGTATAGTACTCATAGCTAAAAATGGGCATTTAAGCGTGTATAGAAGAAGATACATGAAGCAAGAACAAAAAACACAAGAGCCAAAAGATCAGCTAGAGGCGGTAGAGGTCGATTATGTTTTGGATGACAAAGCATATGCACTGCATCAAAAATCACGTCCAATGCCGACAAACCCTACAATCCCTTTTAGAAGTCATATGGACAGAACAGATTTGCCTAAAAAAGCAAAATCGACTTGGGGGGAGTATTTAAATCCTAAAAACATTATTCCGGTAAATAAATTTAAAGCTTTCTACATAGATACGAATAATCCTAAAAAAGTTATAGCGAGTGAAACAGTTGAGAAAGTGGCAGTGAATTATCCGTGGAAAGATTTTCACAATATAGATGCAAAAAACTTTGGCGCTTACTGGATTGGAAATTTCATTTTCAAAAAAGAAAAAGAACAAGAGCTGAGTGTTTCGCAAAGTTGGGCTAAAACGCGTATTATCATTGATGGAATGGTCGTATATGAAGGTGGAAGCAACAAACAGTTTACACATAAATTTACAAAAGGGAAGCATAAGGTGGAAATTGAGTATGTCAACAACTGGCATACGGTCGGATTTATGTTTACAATGAAAAACAAAGAAAAACTTTATTCACTCAGTGAGATGCAAAAAGAGTTGCAGCAAAAGAGTTCAAAAAACAGTGTAGTGGTATTCGCAGGTGCTTATGAGAGCAAAAGAAAAGATCAGACTATTACATTGAAAATAGCAAAACAGACAAAACCGATCGTTTTGGTTTTAGACTCTTATGATGCAGTAAGATGGCAAATCCAAAACCCTTATAAAGTTAAAATAGAAGCGATAATTTTTGCAGCATATAAACCGGGAATAGAAATAACCGGGGATGGAGTACAATCAGTTCCGAAATATCATCTAAAAAACCGTTTGGGTGTATATAAAATGCAGCGAAGCTGTACGTGCATTAACGGAGGTGCCGATTTCCATTGCGAGGGGCGAGAATCGCTGGACATTTTAAACTCGATCGAATCAACTACGCAGAAAAAAGTTTTTGGTTACAGCGTAGGATATGCACTTGATACTGTAATAGTTCCAAATACATTAATCACAAAGCAAAAAATAATGGAATTTAAAGAGTTGCAAAAACAAAATGAACTCGCACGTAAAAATTGTCAAAAACAATCTAATCCGAATTTTGAAAAAATGTTTGAGTAGTTGCTGAAATATTTTTAGAAACTATTAAAGCTATTGATGTAATAATATTCGATTAATTATATTAAGAAATTGATAAAGATAAGAGATGTTTAACTGTAGCAAAGATAACTTTTTTCAGCACCTGCGCGATCATTACCATGAGCATTTTTCTCATATTGATGAGGAGTCCATAGCACATATTATGTACAAATGTTGTCATCAGTTTCAAGCTGCAGGAAAAGAATGTCTGTCGTGGCTAGAGTTTTATGAGTCTATGAAATTCCACCTAAATGAAGAAAGACATCCAAAAACAATTCAAAAATTAGAAGAACTTATTGCAAATTACCAACCTCAATTGTGATAACTTTCATCTAAAAATAACACTCCGAACAAATTTTCGATATAATCACATATTAAATCTGCAAAAGGATAAAAATGGAATGCGAATTTCCTACAGTAAACTGTAATATGCAAGAGATAAAAGAGATATTTGATAATGTTAAAACGATTGCAGTATTAGGTTTATCACCAAATTCAGAAAAAGACTCACACAGAGTTGCAGCATATTTACAACAGCATGGGTATAAAATAGTACCGGTATATCCTAAAGAGGATGAGATACTGGGTGAAAAAGTGTACAGAAGTTTAAAAGAGATCCCTTTTAAAGTAGATATGGTAAATATTTTTAGAAAACCCGATGCTCTTGATCCAATCGCTGATGTTTGTATAGAGCGTGGTGATATTGATGTTTTTTGGGCACAAAAAGGTATAGTAAATAATAGCGCAGCACAAAAAGCACAAGATGCAGGTATGAAAATTGTACAAAATCAATGTGCTATGGTTGATCATAGAAACCTTTACAACTAGGTAACAACGTTGATAAATTTAGAAAATATAAAACAAGCACAAGAGCGTATAGAAGGTGTTGTTGCAAAGACTCCGTTAGCGTATGCACCTTATTTAAGTGAGCTTTCATCTGCAAATGTATATTTGAAAAAAGAGAATTTACAAATTACCGGAGCTTTTAAAATTCGTGGAGCTTACAACAAAATAGCTTCGCTCTCTGAAAATGAACGTGCAAAAGGTGTAATCGCTGCAAGTGCAGGAAATCATGCACAAGGTGTAGCACTCTCAGCAAATCGTTTTGAAATTAAAGCCGTAATCGTAATGCCTGAATCTACACCATTGACAAAAGTTAACGGTGTAAAATATTATGGTGCCGAAGTTGTGTTACATGGAAGTAATTATGATGAAGCGTATGCGTATGCTATCGACTATGCGCAAAAAAATGATCTTACGTTTGTTCATCCCTTTGAAGATGCAGAAGTTATTGCAGGGCAGGGAACTGTAGGTTTAGAGATTTTAGAGAGTTGTGAACAACTAGATGCTGTAATCATCCCTATTGGCGGTGGTGGATTGATCGCAGGAATGGCAACTGCAATTAAAGCACTCTCTCCAAATACGAAAGTGATCGGTGTAAGTGCAAGCGGTGCTCCTGCTTTTAAACAATCTTATGAATTGAAAAATGCTATTGATACTACACAAGTGCGTACAATTGCCGATGGTATAGCTGTTAGAGATACATCAAAAATAACACTTGATTATGCACTCAAGTATGTAGATGAAGTGTTAAGTGTTGATGATGAAGAGATAGCAAGTGCTATTTTATACCTTTTAGAGAAGCAAAAACTTGTAGTTGAAGGTGCAGGCTCTGTTGGTGTAGCAGCACTTTTACATGGAAAAGTGGAAGGACTAGAAGGTAAAAACGTAGCAGTAGTGCTAAGTGGCGGAAACATGGATGTTACACTGCTGTCTGTTATTATAGAAAAAGGTTTGATCAAGTCACACCGTAAAATGAACTTAACCGTAACCCTGATCGATAAACCGGGTTCATTAATGCATTTCACGGAAATTTTACAAAAACTCAATGCAAACATTGTACATATTGCATATGACAGAACTTCTGTATCGTTAGATTACGGCGATGCAAATGTTACGGTGCATATTGAGACAAAAGGGAAAGAACATCAAGATGAGATCACCCAAGCTTTAAAATCTGAAGGATATATAAGGTAAGTATGGAAGTCGTTAAGAGCAAAAGTGTCACTAAACCAATAATTTTATTAAAGTATTATCCTGAAGATAACACTCTTTTGGTTATAGATAATGAAACAACTGTTCGGTTTTTAGATAATGACACTCTCTCTGTAACAGACGGCTTTAAAGCGGGAATCAAACATCAAAGCTATAGAAGTAATGTAGTTGCATATAGTCAAGATAAACACTATTTAGCAACTATTTCTGAAGATGAAAAAGAATCACGGTTATATAGTGCTAAAACCAAAAAACTTGTTGCAAAAGTTGACAGACATCATGGAGATGTTTCTTGTGTAGCAATTGATCCTCTCAACAGGTTCATGCTCTCCGGTGGTGATGATGGAAAAAACTTTGCTATAGATGTAAAAAGCGGTAAACTGATGTTTACACTTCCATCGCATATAGATACTATAAACGATATTGCCTTTTCAAAAAACTCTAATTGGGTGGCAACAGCTAGTTACGATCGAAAAATATCGGTTTATAATATTGTTACAATGACACCTAAAGATCGCTTAAAAGCCCATGCAGCCCCAATTATGAAGATTAGGTTTTTCCAAAAAAATAAACTTATAAGTGTCGATAAAGATGCAAAAGCGATAGTGTGGAATATCCATTCTGCAAAAGTGATTGCAAGACTTCAAGGTATTCATGACGAAGTACTCCAGATGGTTATAAGTGATGATGAAAAGTTTGTCTTTTTTGGAACAACTTTAGGGTATATTCTTGTGTATGATCTAAATACCTATGAAGCTATATCGACAAGGTATATTAAGATAAGTAAAAGAGTTCTTACAAAACAAGCGTTTTGAAGCTATTCAAGATGAGACTGAAAAAAATCCTATATTAAAATATACAAATATCTACGATCTTGTTTCAAATTTGTGGGAAAAAACACTTGAAAAAGCGAAAGTAGCGCTAGAAGCAGGGGACAAAAACAAAGCTGAATTGATGTTAAATCAATTTAAAGACATTCCGTCAAAAAATAAACTTATTCAAAAGCTTTTTCAGGACTATGCAGAGTATCCTAAGTTTGTTACTATGGCAAAAAGCGGTAAACTTCCACTTGCTTATTCGCTGGCAAACTCTTACCCTGTTTATAAAGATACAAAAATATATAAAGCATTAGAGAAGAACTGGAAAACTGCATTTGCTCAAGCACAAAAGATGATGCTTAATCCAAAAACCGTACAGAGTGCGAAAGACTTGTTAATGCCTTACAGAGGAATTAGCGAGAAAACAAAATTTATACAGGAGCTTTTTACAAAGTCAAGTGTATACAGCCGTTTTAGAGAATCACTTTCTAAAAAAGATTTTAAAATTGCACTAGAGCTTATTAAGCGAAACCCTTTCTTATCAGAACTTCCTGAATTCACTACATTGATGACTTTTGCAGATAATCTTTACTTTAAAGCTCATGAGGCTTTAAACAAGGGAGACCTTCACGATGCTACGAAATTTTTGAGTATTTTAAAAGATTTTGAAGACTTTAAAGAGGAAGCTGTTGAAACGCTTAAAGATATAGAGATAAAACAGAAATTTTATCTTGCGGTTAAATCAAATAACATCTCCGATGCGTATGATTCGATGGCATCGTCTGAAGATCTGCAAGAAACTCCGGAAGGTAAAAAGCTGCAACATCAGTGGAATGAAGATTTAAGCATTGCAAACACTTACGCAGTGAATGGTGATGTATTGGGTGTTCAAAAAGCTTTAAATAGATATCTTGCGATCAGTTCTAAATATATGTCTTTAGCTACAATTTTTTCATGGTGTTATATCTCACAACTAGAAAATGCTATAAATACAAAAAAAGATCAGCACAGTATTGAAAAAGGGATTAGAAATTATCTTTCAGTTTTTGGTGAAACTGATCAGATCGATAATCTTTTTGAAACATTTAAAGAGGAGTATCCCGACACAAAGCTTAACTTAGAACTTCTCCCTAAAAGCTCCCTCTCGTTATGGAGACCTTCGATGATTGTAAAATCAATTTTAGAATAAGTTTTAAATCTGCTCTTGAATTTTAACCTCAAATATAGCTTATTTTAAGTATAATCCAAAAATTTTAGAATAAATTAATTATATTAGGAGACTTTTCATGCAAATTAGTGGCGCACAGATGGTTATCGAAGCACTAATCGCCGAAGGGGTTGACACAGTTTTTGGTTACCCTGGTGGGGCGATAATGAATGTCTATGATGAGATATATAAACAGGATAAATTCCAGCATATATTAACTCGTCATGAACAGGCTGCAGTGCATGCTGCAGAAGGATATTCAAAAGCTAGTGGAAAAGTCGGCGTCGCAATGATTACAAGTGGTCCTGGTTTTACAAATGCGGTTACAGGTTTAGCTGATGCATATATGGATTCGATTCCATTAGTTGTTATCTCTGGACAGGTTCCTATGAGCTTAATCGGAACGGATGCGTTCCAAGAGATCGATGCAGTTGGAATTAGTCGTTCATGTACAAAACACAACTATTTGGTTACAGATGCAAAAGATTTGCCACGTGTGCTGAAAGAAGCTTTTTATATAGCAGCTTCAGGCCGTCCCGGTCCGGTTCACGTAGATATTCCAAAAGATGTTACGGCTCAACTTGAAGAGTTCAATTACGATATAGAATTAGAACTTGAAACATATAAGCCTAATGTTAAAGGAAATCCTCGTCAGATTAAAAAAGCGATGGAAGCGATTGCAAATGCTAAGCGTCCGCTTTTTTATCTTGGTGGTGGTGTAATTAATTCTAATGCAGCATATGATGTAAGAGATTTGATTCATAAAACACAAATTCCTGCAGTTGAGACATTTATGGCTCGTGGAACATTAGCACACGATGATAAGTATTTGGTAGGTATGCTTGGTATGCACGGTTCATACGCTTCAAATATGGCTATGAGTGAGACAGACCTTGTCATAGCACTAGGGGCTAGATTTGATGACCGTGTAACTGGTAAACTTTCTGAATTTGCTAAAAATGCAGCAGTTATTCATGTTGATATCGATCCGGCTAGTATCTCTAAGCTTGTTAATGCAGATTATCCGATCGTTGGTGATGTTAAAAATGTTGTTCTTGAGATGTTAGCTCAAGCTGATAGTGTTGATGGTTCAAAATATGAGTCTTGGAGAGAGACAATTGAAAACTTTGATGCATTGCATCCGCTTACATTTCACGAAGACAGTGAAAGACTTAAACCGCAATGGGTTATTCAAAGAGTTGGGGAATTACTTGGTGATGATGCAAATATTTCAACAGATGTTGGACAGCATCAAATGTGGTCGGCACAGTTTTATCCGTTTACAAGACCACGCCAGTTTGTAAGTTCCGGTGGTTTAGGTACTATGGGATTTGGTTTTCCGGCTGCTATGGGTGTAAAAGCTGCATCTCATGACAAGATTAGTATTAATTTTACCGGTGATGGTTCAATTTTAATGAATGTTCAGGAATTAATGACGGCAGTTGAGAAAAAACTACCGGTTATCAATATCATTTTGAACAATAACTTTTTAGGAATGGTTCGTCAGTGGCAGACACTATTTTACGATAAGCGTCACTCAGAAACAGATCTTTCTATGCAGCCTGATTTCGTTAAACTTGCAGAAGCATTTGGCGGTATAGGGTACAGAGTAACTACAAAAGAGGAATTTGATGCGGCATTAAAAGATGCAGTTGAGAAAAATGTTGTTGCATTTATAGATGTTGTTGTTGAGAGATTTGAAAATGTTCTTCCAATGGTTCCGGCAGGAGGAAGTTTATTTAATATGATGTTACTAGAGAAAAAGGAGAGTAAATAATGACAACTGATAATGCAAGAAGAGTAATCTCAGTTATCGTAGTAAACGAAGCAAGCGTTTTATCTCGTATTACAGACCTTTTCTCTGGACGTGGATATAACATTACATCATTAACTGTAGCACCTATCCCAGATACAAAGTATTCGCGTATAACGATTGCAACTTTAGGATCGGTAAAAACTATGGAACAGATCACAAAACAGCTTCATAAGCTGATCCCTGTTCTTCGTGTATATGAGCATGAGGATATGGTTGAAAAAGAGATGGCTCTTGTAAAGTTTGAGA
>JARRNV010000021.1:0-7500 GCA_037384685.1 Sulfurimonas sp. | reverse complement strand
TTCAAATGCTTCTTGTGCTCTTGTACTCATAGCTGAGAAGAATTTCTCTTTTAACTCTTCAGGAGCAGATTTTAATGCCAACATTAAATCAGCTTTGTCGATTGCTTTAAGAATCTCAGCTGTTGCTGTTTTGTCAAGTGTCACTATATCTTCAAATGTAAACATCATCTCTTTAATCATAGTTGCCAATTCTTCATCAACCTGTTCAATTGTTGCAAGTGTAGCTTTAGAGCTTTTTGCACCTAAACGGTTAAAGATATCTGCAACGGCACGAGTTCCACCAACTTCCACTTTGTATGATGCAAGAGATTCAAGTTTCGATTCAAGCACAGCTGAAACACGTTTAATAACTGAAGGTGAAATATCTCCGAGTTTTGCCATTCTCATTGCCACTTCACTTCGTAAATCATCTGGGAAAAACTGTAATGTATCTGCTGCTTCAGTCGCATCCATATGTGCTAAAATAAGTGCTATCGTCTGTGGATGCTCATTTAAAATAAAGTCTGAAAGCTGTTGCGGTTTAATTTTTGAAAGGTATGAGAAGTTTTGTGTACTTTGCATAGATTTACTTAACTTATCAAGTACTTTTTTTGCCTCATCAGGTCCCAAAGTTTTATAAAGAAGCTCACGAGCATACTCCATACCACCGGTTGTAAGATACTGTCCCGATTGAAAGATAGCATGAAATTCTTCAAGAACTGCAGTTGCCACTACTCTATCCAGGCTTCTATTTGCGGCAATATATTTTGAGATTTCGGTAATTGCCTCTACATCCATATTTGAAAAAATTGCAGATGTAGTATCTTCTCCAAGTTGTAATAACAATATGGCAATCTTTTCTGCCATCCCCATTTCATCAAAAGCAGCTTGTTGTTGTTGTGATAAATTTGCCATCTCAATCTATCCTTGTTGTCTATGATGTGGAATATCAGCTTCTTCAGATAAAAGTGCTTGCAATAGCGCTGCTACATTTTCAGGTTCATCCTCAGCCATCACTCTTACTTTTTCTAATAATACTTCATGTTTAAGTTCATCTTCGTTAAGTGTTCCGCTAATACCAAGTTGATCTTCCACTTTCTTACGCATTGTTTGAACTTTTTCAACAAGGTCGTCACCCTCATCATCTTCTAATTCAAGTGATGGTTTTTGTAATTCTTCATCCTCTTTAGAAACTTCTAGCATTCTGTCTGCAAATGGAATAATTGCTTTTTTATATACAATAAATAGTAATAGTAACACAAATATATACTTAAACAGATCGGCAAACGGTGTCAAATAAGTTTGAGAGAAAGAGATAACTTGTGTAACTTGTGTAGCAGAAGGATCTTGTGCTTCTCTTTCAAACTGTAAATTCTGTACACTTATCTGATCACCTCTTTGCGTATCTATCCCTATTGAACGACTCGCTAGTGATGTTAAAGCATTTAAATCCGCTTCATCTAAAGGTGTGTACTCTGTTTCATCAAGTACATCTCCATTCTCTTCAATTTTATACTTGTACTTTCCATCAACTAAAACTGCTGCAGTAACTCTTTTTATACGAGCAAATTGTGACTTGGTCGTACTTACGGTTTTACCCACTTCATAATTGGTTGTACCTGTGTTTTTAGAGTATTTTTCGCTTGTTTTGTTTGATTTAAGACCCTCTACCGGACCGATATTGCTTACCGTTCCAGGGACTCCACCCGTTGCTTCTGGAGTTGAACCTTCACGTTTTTCTTCACTTACCTGTTCACTTCGTACGACATTTTCCGGATCATACTTCTCACTAGTAGAACTTTGAATAGAGAAATCATAATCAATTGTAACTTGTGCAACAACTTTATCTTTTCCACCTACAAACGGAGCAATTACACCAATAATTTTATTTCTTAGTTTTGCTTCCTCTTTTGTTTTGTAACGTTGTTGTACTACTGAAAGCTCATCCATCGCTCCCATCTCATCGTCATCACCCAGAGTAATACCGTCACTACTAATTACCATAACATTTTTAGAATCAAGCTTTGGTACAGCAGCAGCAACTAAGTTTTTAATCCCTCTGATCTGTTTATGTGAAAGTGAACGTCCCTCTGCCAATTCTATCATTACAGAGGCTGTCGGTTCTGCTTGTTTGGCAACAAAAAGTGTATCTTTTGGAAGTGCTAATGATACACTCGCATTTTTTATAGGAGCAAGTGCATTAATCGTACGAGAAAGTTCCCCCTCTAATGCACGTAAATATTTTACATCTTGATCAAATTTTGTCGCACCGAACTCTTGATTGTCAAAAAGTTCAAATCCAACAACGTTGTCTTTTGGAATTCCCAAAGAGGCAATCGAGATACGCTCTTTGTATACAACATCGCGAGGAACCTTAATAATGTTGTTATCTTCAAGCTTATAAGGGATTTTATCTTTTTCAAGTTGTTCTATAACTTTTGAAGCATCAGTTGAACTTAATGAATCAAATAGTACTTCATAAGAGCTTAAGCTAGAGTTTCGAGAGGTATATGTAACTAAAAATATTAAAAATGCAACAATTCCAAAAATAGCAAAAGCTATAATAGCCTTTTGTTGTTTTGTAAGTTTTGCATATACAACCGATAACTGTGAAAAAAGCGCCTTAAAGTCCATTAAATATCAAATCACCTATAAATATTGCTTTGCAAGTTCAAAAAATCTATTATTTTGCTCACTTGTTCCAACTGTTACACGTATAGCATTCATACCATAACCGGCCAAATCTCTCACTATCATCCCACGTCTTAATAAATCATCTGCTAATTTCGTTGAATTTTGGTTACTATTGAGACATAAAGTAACAAAATTTGTATAGCTCTCAATTATATCTATTTTTTGCTCATTTGCAAACTCTTTATACCGTTTCATCTGCTCAAAATTTAAAGCGATACTTTTATTAACAAATTCCTCATCTTCTAATGCAATAGAGGCTGCTTCAAGTGAAAGCGTAGTAATGTTAAAAGGTGGGCGTAATTTATAAAGCTCATTGATGATCATCTCATCTGCGACACCGTATCCTGTACGCATTCCACCAAGCCCGTAAGCTTTTGAAAAAGTCCCTAAATAAATTACATTTTTAAACTTCTCGATCAATGCTTTAGGCTCTACTGCTTTTTTAGAATCTGCATACTTTGCATATTCCATATATGCACCGTCTACCACTACTAAAGTATCTGCATCAATTTTTTCTAAAAACTCGATCATAGCATCTGCATCGATCGCATCACCTGTTGGATTGTTAGGTGTACATAAAAAGATGATCGAAGGATTTGCTTTTTTGTACAGCTCATAAAACTCATCTAAATTGTGTTCTTGCGAAGCAGTTTTTACAATCTGCGCTCCTACATGTTTTGCATAGATTTCATACATTGCAAACGTTACACTGTTAACAAGTATAGTTGTATCTTCATCCGCTTTAGCGTGAATAATGAACTCAATAACCTGATCACTTCCACTTCCAATGATGATGTTTTTTTGTTCTACGTCAAATCTTTTAGCTAATCCCGCTTTTAATTTGATCATCGAATCATCAGGATATAGTGCCATATTTTTTACAATTGCACTTACAGCATCTTGCACTTTTGGTGAACATCCGAGTGGATTTTCATTCGATGCAAGTTTTACAATATCTTTTGGCTCAATACCAAATTCACGTACAACCAACTCTATCGGCTTTCCGGCCTCATAAGTTTTTATACTTTCAAGATGTTTATTAAATTTCAATTTTCACCCTTTGTATACGATCCTAGCCATGTTACTTCGCTAGTGTGTTTCTCTATAACTTTTTTAATGCGTTCTTCATCTATATGACCGTAAAAGTCTATATAAAACCAATATCCAAAACCACCATCTTTATCTTTTGATGGGCGAGATTCTATTTTACTTAAGTTTATCTTCTCCTGATCGAAATCTTGTAAAAAGTGTACAAGTGCACCCGCTTCGACTGCATCTTTTAATCGTACTAAAATTGATGTTTTGTCATCTCCGCTAATAGCGTTTTTAAAGTCACTGAGTATCACAAAGCGAGTTGTATTTTCACTTTCATCTTCAATGTTCTCAAACAAAATAGGTACACCATAAAGTTTTGCCGCAATATGTGAACAAATTGCTGCTGCATCTTCATCATCTGCTGCTAAAATTGCCGCTTTTGCCGTTGATTCAACAGGGATAAGTTCGATGTCATTAAACCCGTGCTCACTTAAAAAGTCACGACACTGCCCAAAACCTTTGTCTTTTGAATAAATTCTTTTGATATCTTCAAGCTTATGTGCTTTTGTTGCAAATGCCACATGAATAGGCATATAAAACTCTGAAACTATTTTCATAGGTGAACGTGAAAGCAGATCAAGTGTTTCACCCACAATTCCATCACGTGAGTTTTCAATAGGAACAACTCCAAACTTTGCACGTCCGGCTTCTATGGTTCTAAAAACAGACTCTATAGAGTTAAGAGATAAATATTCACTCATAGCACCGAAACGACTCTCTGCAGCTTGGTGTGTAAAGCTTCCTTCCGGTCCCAAGTATGCAATACGTTCAGGGAGTTCAAGATTACGAGAGACTGCAAATATCTCTAAAAATATAGCTTCTATAGCTGCTTTATTTAAGATCCCGTTTTGCTCTTTGCTTAATTCACTCAAACGATCAATGATCGCTTTTTCACGCTCGGGACGGTAGATAGTTCCACCCGTATCTGCTTTAATCTCTCCAACACGCTCAACAACTTTCATACGCTTGTTTAAAAGCTCTAAAAGCTCAGTATCTATCGCATCTATCGCTATTCTACAATCATCTAAAGTTTTCATTTTCTCTCCATGTTGTGCTGCTCTAAAATCTCTTTCATATCTTTGTAGATGAAATCAGGTCTGAGTTTTTCATCTAAAAGGGGGACTATCTCATCAGCTGTTTTGTACTTACCGCTTGTTACGAAAATAGTTTTCATCCCAAGCTCTTTTGCACCACCGAGATCACCCTTTACATCGTCACTAATGATTGTAATATCTTCAAATTGTGCGTTTTGTACTTGTGCGCGAAGCTTTTGAAGTGATTCTTCATAAAAAGCTACACTTGGTTTTCCAACAACTTCGTAACTGCTGCTTGTAGCAAATTCAAGCATTTTTAAAATTGCTCCAACTCCCGGATACCTTTTAGAGTTTTTTGCATAAATAGAAGTTTCGTGCATACCCACAAGTTTTGCACCACAGAGCAAAAACTCTATCATTTGCGCATATTCATCGGCAGAAAAATCTGCTTTTATTGCAACCAAAACGGTTTTAGGATTTTGAAAGTTTAGCTCATACCCCATAGACTCTAAGTTTTCTAAAAACTCAGGTGATCCATATGCTGCAACGGCATCTTTTTGCACTTTATCTTCTAAAACCATCAACGGATCGAGATACTTATCAAAACTAAATTCTAGTCCGATTGACTGTAAATATTTATAAAAACTTTCCGAGCTATTTTTTGTATTATTCGTGATCACCATAAACGGTAAATTGTTTTTATTTAAATGTTGTAAAAACTCTTTACTGCCTGCTATTGGAGATTTATCATTATCACTAATCAAAGTCCCCTGAACATCTATAAAATACACTATAGCTCTCTTGTATTAATTTTGTACGAACTCGCGCTCTAGTTCGATTAAATCTTCAAAACTTTCGCGACGGCGAATTAGTCTTGAGTTTCCATTTTCTATTGCCACTTCAGCACTTCTTCCACGAGTATTATAATTGCTTCCCATACCAAAACCGTATGCTCCTGCAGATTTAATCACAAGTAAATCGTTATGATTTAGTGGAGGGAGTGGATAATCTTTTGCAAAGAAATCACCACTTTCACATACAGGTCCTACGATATCGACTTCCCTTAGCTCATCGCTATTGTCAGTTATTGCCTCAATCTCATGATAAGCACTATAAAGCGATGGGCGTATAAGATCATTCATAGCTCCATCTACTACTACAAATTTTTTCTCTCCATTTTGTTTTTCATACAGTACTTTTGTCAAGAAATACCCTGCATTTGCAGTTAAAAAACGTCCCGGTTCACAAATAATTGTCATATCTAATGCTGTAAGCGTTCCTAAAATTGCTTGTGCATAGTCATACGGTTTAATTGTTACTTCATCTTTGTACTCAATACCTAAACCACCGCCGATATCAAAAAACTTGAGTTCAATATCAAGTGCTTGCAATGAACGTACAAGGTCAGCTACAATCTCTGCTGACTCACGGATCGGATCTAGTTCAGTTAGCTGTGAGCCTATGTGAAAATGGATCCCTACAGGATCAAGTGAATCTGAATTTTTTGCTTGGATATACATCCTTTTTGCAGTGTTTAAATCTACTCCAAACTTGTTATCGTGTAATCCTGTTGAGATATACGGGTGAGTTTTTGGATCTATATTTGGATTTACACGAATGCTTATACGCGCTTGTTTATCTAATTCTTCTGCTACAAGAGCGACACGACCAAGTTCTGCTTCACTCTCAACATTGATATATAATATATCTTTTTCTATTGCTTCACGAATTTCATCATCTGTTTTACCAACACCAGAGAAAATAATTTTATATGCAGGTATACCGGCAAGAAAAGCACGACGTACTTCACCGATAGAAACACAATCAGCTCCGCTGCCCATCTGTGCAAAATGTTTTACTACACTTAAATTCGAGTTTGCTTTTACTGCATATGCAATTATAGATTTTCTTCCACGAAAAGCCTCTTTAAGCTCTTCAAACTGTGTTTTCATATAATCAAAATTATACACATACAGTGGTGTTTGATACTCTTGCGCTAGAGATTTAAAATCGATCATCAAAATTTCCCAATATCTTTATAAATTTTGATGATTTTATCCAAAATGTGCTTATATGTGCCTAAGTTTTATAGCGATGTTTTCTCCATAGCCATAAAGCAATGACGAAGAGTATTGTAATTGGACCAATGATACCCACTTCACCAGGGATGGTTTTATGGTTTGAAAGTTCAATTAACATAAACATCATTCCCCACACTAAAAGGCTGGAAAGGATCGCTCCAAAAGAAAAAAGTGATACATTTAAAAAACGTACACTAATTGGGACTAAAAAGAAAATAATCACTATTAAGATCGGGGCAAAGAAAGGGTATACTAAAATTCTATACAACGCACCACGAATATTACCTGTCTCTACCCCTTGTGAACTGAGTAATTTGTATGCATCGTATGCATCTTGTATGGTAAAATCAACCTGTCCCAAATAGACTTGGTCAAGCATTTTCGGTCTAAATCCATCAAGAATTTTCAGATCTTTTTCCTCAACAACCGTGATCCCGTTTGAAGCAAAACTCAAATCATCCGGTTTCGTAATAATGTCACCACTTTTAATTCGCCAATAATCATTTTCATAGTGAGCTTCTTTAGCAATCAAAACAGACTTTAAAGAGTTGTTTTTAACATTAAAAACTCTGATTCCTATCGCTTTTTCTTGAATTGGAAGCAATTTTGAAAAGTAT
>JARRNV010000020.1:0-7741 GCA_037384685.1 Sulfurimonas sp. | reverse complement strand
GCTATGCCGGGACGTATTACACAAGGTTTAATCGATGCAAAAAAGATGAACCCTGTAATTGTTTTAGATGAGATCGATAAAGTAACTCGTAACGGTAGAGGTGATCCAACAGCTGCACTTTTAGAGATACTCGATCCTGAGCAAAATCATGAATTTCGTGATTATTATTTAAATTTTAATCTTGATCTCTCAAACGTTATCTTTATAGCAACTGCAAATGATGTGGGGCGTATACCTAAACCACTGTTTGATAGAATGGAATTTATTACGGTGAGTTCATATACACCGCAAGAAAAATTTGAAATTGCAAAACGATATTTAATTCCGCAAGAGTTGAAAAAACATGGACTTAAAAAATCAGAGGTAAGTATTTCAAAACCGGCACTCAAAGAGTTGATTCACAGTTATACCCGTGAAGCCGGTGTTCGTAACCTACGCCGTAGAATTGCACAAATGAGTAGAAAAGCAGCATTACTTATGCTAAAAGATAAAAAGCTTTCAAAAATATCTGTGAGTGTTAAAAATTTAGATGAGTTTTTTGACAAAAGTGTATTTGAGATTGAAAAAACCGATAAAGTACCGGTTATTGGTGTAGTAAACGGTTTAGCATGGACAGCTGTAGGTGGAGATGTACTCAAAATTGAATCTATCCGTATAAAAGGGAAAGGGGTTATGCAGTTAACCGGTAGTCTTGGTGACGTAATGAAGGAGTCGGCTCGCATCGCTTTTAGTGTTGTAAAAACACTAATAGATACAAGAAAGCTTGAAATATCTGAAGATAATATTCCTCTCTCATTTAAAGAAAAAGAGGATGGAGTCTCAATCGATCCAAGTGAGGTATATAAACGTTACGATCTACATGTACATGTTCCAGACGGAGCAACACCAAAAGACGGACCAAGTGCAGGTATAGCAATGGTAAGTGTTATTGCCTCTATACTCTCATCTGCAAAAATTCGCTCAGACGTAGCAATGACAGGTGAAGTTTCTTTAAATGGAGATGTGTTACCAATCGGTGGACTAAAAGAGAAACTGATAGCTGCTCATAAAGCAGATATGACTAAAGTTTTAATTCCTCAAAAAAATTATGACAGAGATCTTGATGAGATTCCACAGGAAGTAAAAGATTCTATGAAAATAATTGGAGTTAAAAGGATAGAAGAGGTTCTTAAACAAGTTCTTTTATAAAAGAACTTGTTTTTCAGTTTATCAAACGATTACAGTTCCCATTTTAGCAATGAGTTCATCGTTTCTAATCGGTTTCATTAAAAAGCCGTTTGCTCCAGCTTCAAGTGCCTCAGCTTTTTTAGTTTCATCTGTTGTGAGAACTATAATTGGAAGTTGACGAAGTGAGTCATCCGCACGTACAACTTTAAGCATCTCAATACCACCCATAATCGGCATGATAATATCTAATAAAATAAGATCAATATCATCACGACCTTTTAGTTCGCCGATTGCATCTGAACCATTTTTTGCCTCTATAACTTCTTTTACGTTACCTGTTTTTAATAGCATTGATTTTAATAGTTTTAAATTTATTAAATCATCATCTACTGCAAGTACTACTAAATCTTTTTGTGTCATAGTTTATATCCTCTAAATATATTTTTCTAAAGCAGATTGTAATTTTTCTTTGTTCACTGAATCTTCCAGAACAAGAATATTAGCATCTATTTCTGAATCTACAGCTTCTTTAAACAAAGAATCGAGTAATACAACTTTATATTTATACATACCAAGTTTTTCATTTAAAGCATCCACATTATTGACAGTGTCATATTCAAAAGATAGAGTAGTAAGTATTTTTCCAATTAGTTTTGTATTAAAACTACTATAGTTTGCAATTAATACATCTGCATCGTATTGAGGTATTTCCGGTTCTATCTCTTCTATGCTCTCTTCAGTATTCTCAACTACTTCAAAATCATTTTCAGCAGGTTGCTCTTCAGATTCTTCTATAGCATCTTGACCATCCATTGTAGCTTCTGAGAACTCTTCTGTAGCTTCTTGTGTTTCTATTCCCGGAATCTCTTCATTAAACTCTTCGGTTTCTTCTACATCATCATCTTCTTCTCTATGAGGCAACTCCTCCTCATAAATAATGTAGTCACTTAAGAAGTGGTTGAGTAGAGTTACAATCTCTGCACGTACAAGTGGTTTTGTTGTATATTCATCGAGACCTGCTTCTAAGAATCTTTCACGATCCCCTTTAAGGGCATTCGCAGTAAGTGCTAATATTGGAACGTGTGGTTGGTTGTAAAGTTCTTCATATTCTAGTATCTCTTTAGTCGCTTCCATACCATCTAAGAAAGGCATTTGAATATCCATAAAGATGAGATCATAATTTCCATCTTTACGTTTTTGGAATGCTTCAAGACCATTTGATGCTATATCAATAGTTAAGCCTAAATCCTCTAACGTTCTTTTGATCAGTTTTTGATTAATAATATTATCTTCTGCAACTAACACATTTGCATTAAATCTCGATGAGTCAACGTTGTATTTTTTACGGTTAACCTTTTTAGATTTTTTTGCACTAAAGTTAGTTGTATTAAAATTCTCTAGAGCTAGTTTTAGTTTTGATGTATTTAAAGGTTCATAGAGAGTTTTGAAAATATCTAATCCCATAGAGTCTATTTTTCTCATATAGTACGATTTTGTTAGAAGAATTAACTCTTCAGGCATAGAACTAAATGCATTTAAATCATTCTCGGTAGAGTAATCATAGTCTATAAATAAGAGATCATAACTTACTTGTCTTTGAAGTGTTTCAAGTTCATTTAGATTTTTAAACATCGTATAACTTACGCCATAGAAATCTAAATATTCACGTAAATATTTATCTTGCATTTTTTGTTTTTGTGCAGATTCATATATTAACGCATTGATACTAGAGTATGCCCCTTTTGCAGACTCTTGAGTTGCTTCAACCTCTTCAAAGTCAAGTGTAAAGAAGAAAGTAGTACCTTCACCCGCTTCACTGTGAAGATCAAGCTGTCCACCCATAAGTTCAATAAATCTTGATGAAATTGTAAGTCCGAGACCTGTACCACCATATTTACGTGTAATAGAAGTATCGGCCTGTGAGAACGCCTCGAAAATTCTTGCTTTTTGTTCACTGGTTACACCGATACCGCTATCTTGGATCTCAAATCTAACACGAGTAATTCCCTCTTGAGGTGCTTCAAGTTTTCTGATATCAACATTAATAGCCCCGGAACTACTTGTAAATTTAACAGCATTTGAAAGAAGGTTGATAACAACTTCTTTAATTTTAGTTGGATCACCTTTAATAGGTTTTTCAAGTTCAGGATCGATGAAACATCCAAGATCAATATGTTTCTCACTCGCACGTACAGCATAAACTTCTACTGCACTCTCAAACTCCTCGATAGGATTAAAGACAATATCTTCAATCTCAAGTTTATTAGACTCAATTTTAGAAAGGTCAAGAATATTATTGATAATTTCTAGTAGGTTTTCAGATGATTTTTCAATAATTTCAACGAATTCTTGTTGTTCCTCTTTAAGGCCCGTATCTTTTAGAAGTTCAGTAAATCCAACAATACCGTTTAATGGTGTACGGATCTCATGAGACATATTCGCCAAGAACATAGATTTTGCTTCACTCGCTTCTTGAGCAAGCTCTTTATCAAGTCTTGTTTGTTCAATAATTTTTTCAAGTAGATTGTAGGCTTCTGTTGTACCTTTTGCAGTATCAAGGTTAATGTTTTCTGCATCATGTTCAGTAGCATCTTCCGCAACACGGATAAGGATCTCTTCAAGGTTTTTAATATTTTTTGCAATCTCATTAGAAAGTAGATAACCAAGTACCGCTAAGATAATTGAAATTAACCAAACTACTAAAGTGACTGAAAGAAATTGCAATGCGTCTGTTTTTACAACAAGTGCTCTTGCATCCATTGCTTCTAAAACTTTTTCTTGTGCTTCTGAAAGCAGGTTCGTTTTTTCTGAAAGCATTGCAAACCAAATACCTGGATTTGTTTCATATTTACCTGCTGCAGCTGAAATCATAATCGAAGCTCTCTCAGTATTGATATCATCAAATAATTCTAAAGCATCTTCATTTTTAAAGATTTCATTAAGCGCTGAGATTAACTCTTTATCTTTTAAGGTATCATAAGCAATTGCATCGGCTTTTGAAACAAGGTTGATCCATTTATTTACTTCCTCTTCATCAAGTTCTGTTGAACGGGCAATTGCAAAAGAGATAAAGTCACGTTCTGCAGCTGTAAACTCATTTGCACGAACTAATGTAATATATTTAAAAGAGTAATCGTTGATTTTTGGATCTAATTGATTATATGTGATCTCCTCAAGTTGTTTGATCGCGATTTGTTGTGCATGGCCGTAAACTTTTTCATATACATCTTTAAAGTTTGTTTTTTGTTCATCAACAAGTGTCCTAATTGCTATAATAGCTTTATACGCTTTTTTAAGTTGTGCAGTTTCTTGTTCTAAAGTATCAGATTGTTTTGTAGCAGCTTGCTCATCGATATGTTGGAAATACATTTTTGCTTTTGCATCAACGATACTTCTCTGCTTTACAAGTGATTTATGTGTATTTGGAGAAGAGTTTCCAAGATACATAACGGTCATACCTCTTTCACGAGATATGTTGTTTACAAGTGAGTTTAACTCTTTGTTTGCTGCAAGTCTATCTTGCAATAATTGTGCAGCTCTATAATTTTCATATGAATCATACACGAAGTAACTCGTGATGGAGAATAGAATAATAATAGGCAGTAGTGAAATTAATCTAAGTCTATTTTTAAGTCCTAGTTGCATTTGTTAGTCCTCAACAGAAATTTGTTCTAAAAGTGTTTCAATTTTAGATACTTCGCTTGATGCATTCTCAATATCTTCAACATCTAAAAGTGATTGGATCTCATTAGAAAGCTCTGTAAATCTTATATTGTTGCTCATCCCTTTTAATTGACGCGCTTGAGCTTTCATTAGATCTAAATCTGAGTTATGTAAAGCGGTTTTCATGGTTGAAATAAGTCCATTTGCTTCAGAATTGAACTCTTCAAGAAGATCGTGTAAACTTTCACTATCTAGACCTATTTCATTCGCTATTTTCTCTTTTGAATAATTTTGTGAAGAACTTGGCTTCTCTGCTTCTTCTGTTTTTAATGATAGTTCATCACCAATTTCAGGAGCATCATCAAGATCGATTTCGATTTCGTTTTGTGCTACAAAATTATCGTCTGCAAGTTCCGGTAGTTCAATTTGTTCAGGAACATCGTCGTCAGCTATACTGATAGGGTCTTCAAAATTTTCATCTTCTGTATCATCATCTTTAAAATCTAAAACAATTTCCTCTTCAGCTTCAGCTTGAGGTACTTGCCCACAACTTGGATCTTCACCCGCTAATTTTGAAATAATCACATAAAAAATATCTAAATTTTTCTTAATTACATTAATATCTGAAGTTGTATTGATTGTTGTTAAAACTTCTAAAGCATCCTCTATACGAAGATTTGCAGCAACACCTTTTAATTTGTGTGAGAGAATTTTTACATTATCAATATCCCCCTCATCTAAAGCGCTATATAAACCAGGTTTAAACTCTTTTGCTTGGTTAATAAAGTCCTCTATAAACTCTTCAATAAGGTCTAAAGGTAATCCTAATTCGTCAGATGCTATTTGAGGGTTATAAACATAATCACTATGAAGAGCTTTTTCCAGGTCTTCATCCATAACTACTGCCGGAGTTATCTCAGGTGCTTTTGTAAGAGGAGTTTCTTCAAATACATCGTGAATCTCTTCTTCTACTTCAATAGATTCCGGAATATCTAGTGCTTCTGGAATTTCAGGTGCTTTTTCTTCCTCTTTAGGAGCTAACTCAGGATGGAGATCAAAGTTGTCGTCTACAACATCATCAATGCTTAAATGATCCATATCTATATCTAATCGTTCTTGATCAGGTATAGTTTCTTGAACCTCTTTCGGTGCTAAATCATACTCGTCTTCTAAAACATCTTCTTTAGGCTCTGTTTGAGGAGCATCATAAGTCTCGTCATGTGTAAAACTAACCGGCTCAATAGGAGCAGCAGATGGTATCGGTTTGTCTAGTAAATCTGCAGAAATTGTATTTTTTTCTGCATCAGTTAAAGCTCTTAAATGATTAAGGTTAACAATATATGCTTTTTGAGTAGGATTGTCTGCTAAATAAGATGTAGCTATGGTTACTGTAGCTTTAAATAGATTTCCATTTGCATTTATAACAACTTGAGGTTGCTCTGAAGAATCTGCACAAGTAATATAATCTATCCAATGTACATGTTGAAAGTTATGTACAAACCCTGGTGTTTTTACAAAAAGATCAGCAAAATCAGTTGCTTCTGCACGTAATTGCGCTAAATTTTCTAATCCTAACGTTTTTAAATCTTTTTCATCTATTCCGATAAACTCTTTTTTATAGTTATATATTAACATTATTACCCCTTACCCTAAACTGCTTCTAACATTTTTCTATAAGCTTCTTCGGTATCAACAATATCTTTTCGTGATGCTGCACGACGAGCTGCAATATAACCGGTTATATTGTCATCTTTATCTCTAATAGGCAGTATCTCTGTATCTACCCAATAGTATTTTCCGTCTTTTCTCATATTTTTGACAATACCATTCCATGCTTGACCACCTTCTATAGTGCTCCATAATCTTTCAAATGCAGCTGCAGGCATATCTGGATGCCTGATAATATTATGTGGTTGACCAATTAATTCGTCTACTGAATAACCAGAAACTTCGCAAAATGCTTTATTTGCATAGGTAATTACACCTTTTTCATCTGTTTGACTTACTATCACTAAGTTTTCAAACATATACTCTTCATCAACAGGAGTAACTTTTTCCATATCTAAACCTTATATTTTTAGCAAAAATTTTAGAATTGTCACAAATATATCATATTGAAATGAAAATAAAACTTATTTATAAAACAATTTGATGTTTTTTGCATCTTTTTTGTTTAAAATTGTACTTAAATCCTCTATAGTAGCACTTTTAATATTCTCAAAACTTCCAAAATGGTTAAGAAGTTTTTTGATTTTTGCCTCTGAAATGCCATTTAAACTTAAAAGTTTACTCTCTTTGTCAAGTTTAAGTTTTGTCTTCTTATGAAATGTAATTGCAGACCTATGCGCTTCATCCCGTAAATTTTGAATCCACTGTAAACGTTTATCGGATTCTTTAAGTTTAAATATCTCATTTTTTGTATAGATAATATCTTTTGCTTTCCCTTTTGCACGATGGGCTTTTGCATCAACTTTTTCTTTAGAGATAGCAATCACATCTATAGTGACGCCGTTTGAGGCTAAAATATCAAGAGCTAAATTTAAAAGAGTAGCACCCCCATCAAGGATCCAAAGATCGGGTGCCGGATTTTTTGTAAAGCTTTCAACCCGTCTAGTGAGTGTTTCTCTCATTTGTGCATATTCATCTTTTGCATCTAAATGGTAAGTTCTGTATGACTTTTTATCAAAGCTTCCATCTTCATAAACTATCATAGCACCAACTGTTGCCATTCCAGCCATATGAGAGTTGTCAAATACTTCTACTCTATTTGGAATTACTTCTAGATTACAAAGTTCTTGAACCTCTTTTAAAAGTTTTTGATTACTATTTCTTTGTTTTTTAAGGAGCTCTTTTGCATTTAAAAGTGCTAAAGAGATAAGGTCTTTTTTCTTTCCTCTATGGGGAACAGATA
>JARRNV010000019.1:0-10411 GCA_037384685.1 Sulfurimonas sp. | reverse complement strand
GATCCAGAGGATAGCGCTGAAGCTCATAAAATTGCTGATAGCGTAAGAGATGAGTATGTATTGGTTGCTAAAGGGAAAGTACGTCTTCGTGGTGAAGGCTTAACAAACCCTCGTCTTAAAACAGGTTCTATCGAGATTGTTGTTGATGAACTTATCATTGAGAACAAATCGGCTCCGCTTCCGTTTGTAATCGGTGATGAAAAAGTGGGTGAAGAAACAAGACTCAAATACCGTTACTTAGAGCTACGTAATCAGTCTATGTATGAAGCTTTCCGTCTTCGTTCAAAAGCAGCGATTGCAGCTAGAAATATCTTAGATGCTAACGGCTTCTTAGAGGTTGAAACACCAATCCTTACTAAATCTACTCCAGAGGGAGCAAGAGATTATTTAGTGCCTTCACGTGTACATAACGGTGAGTTTTATGCACTTCCACAATCTCCACAACTTTTCAAACAACTTTTAATGGTTGGTGGTTTCGATAGATACTTCCAGATCGCAAAATGTTTCCGTGATGAAGATTTACGTGCTGATCGTCAACCGGAATTTACTCAAATAGACGTTGAGATGAGTTTCTGTAATCAAGAAGATGTAATTAAAGTAGCAGAAGATTTAATCGTTGCAATGTTCAAAGCATGTGACATCGAAGTAAAAGCTCCGTTTAACCGTATGCCATACAGTGAAGCTATGGAAAAATATGGTTCAGATAAACCAGATATGAGATATGGTCTTGAGATGGTTGATGTTATTGACATTTTTGAAAGATGTGATAATGAGATCTTTACAAATATCGCTAAAAAACCACATGTAAACCGTATTAAAGCTTTAAAAGTTCCTGGTGCTGATTTAGTATTCTCTAAACGTGAGATGAAATCTTTTGAGGATTTTGTACGTAAATTTGGTGCACAAGGTCTTGGTTACTTCCAAATGAAAGAAGATGGTCTTAAAGGTCCACTTATTAAATTCTTTACAGAAGAAGATATTCAACTATTAATTGACAGACTTGGTATGGAAGTTGGCGATGTAGTATTCTTCGGTGCTGGTGAGAAAAAAGTTGTTTGGGATTATATGGGAAGACTTAGAATTTTTATCGCTGAGCATGAAAAAATGAATCTTGTTGATCCAGATAAATATGAGTTCTTATGGGTAGTAGACTTCCCTATGTTTGAAGTTGAAGATGGACGTGTTAAAGCACTTCACCACCCATTTACAATGCCAAAGGATACAGATAAAGACGATGTTGAAGAGATCGAGTCTATCGCTTATGACATCGTTCTTAACGGTGTTGAACTTGGTGGTGGTTCTATTCGTATTCACAAAGAAGAAGTTCAAGAAGAGATCTTTAAACTTCTTGGAATCAGCGAAGAAGAAGCACAATCAAAATTTGGTTTCTTACTAGATGCACTTAAATTCGGTGCGCCTCCACACGGTGGTTTCGCGATCGGTTTTGACAGACTTATGATGTTAATTACTAAAAAATCATCTATTCGTGATGTTATTGCCTTCCCTAAAACACAAAAAGCATCTTGTATCTTAACTGATGCTCCATCTGCTGTTGATAATGATCAACTAAGAGATCTACATATTAGAATTCGCGAGCAAGTTAAAGCGTAATGAAAAAGCTATTTTTAATTATCGGAGCACCCGGCTCCGGTAAAACTACAGATGCTGAACTTATTGCTAAAAACAATGATCATATTTCCCACTACTCTACCGGAGATATGCTACGTAATGAAGTTGCACGCAATACTCCAAGAGGTAAAGAGATCAACCAATATATATCTAAAGGTGAAATTGTACCCATAACAATAGTAATAGAAACTATTATAGGTGCCATAAAATCATCAAAAAACGATCTCGTCATTATTGACGGATACCCAAGAAGTATTGAGCAGATGATGGAACTTGATAAATACTTGGGTAAAACATCCGATGTTAGACTTACAAGTGTAATTGAAGTTGAAGTAAGTGAAGAAACAGCACGCGATAGAGTTCTTGGACGTGCTCGTGGTGAAGATGATAACAACGAAGTGTTTAACAATCGTATGAGAGTATACATGGGACCTCTTCAAGAGATTCGCAATTTTTATAAAGAAAAAGATCTACTAAAAGTAATATCAGGTGAAGGAACTATTGAAGAGATAGTATCTGAGATGGAAAGTTTTATTAAAGCAAGAATTTAATTATTGGAGAAAATTATGAAAAAAATATTTTTACTATTAACAATCATGTTTTTAATTTTTCTAACTGGATGTTCAGCTACCGTAAAGGGAGTTAAGCAAGACTCAAAAAAGATTTGGGAAGATACTAAGGAGACTATTCACGAAGCAACTGAATAGTTTTAAAGCAAAGATTTAGCAGACTGAACTCCATAGTGGATCACCCCTTCTGCTTTATGAAACTCATAAAAAGAGCATAAATCATTTGGTATTGAAATCGTTAAGTCAGGTTTTGTATTTTCCAAATGAGCATCAGCAATAATTTTTTGCATCGTCTCAATAGAATCTTGAATAATTTGTATAGAATTCACTTTTTGACTTACCACTTTTTTTGACTCAAAAAAATCACTAATCTTTTTTATAAATCTGTTTTTCTCTTTATTTTTGAGTTGAAACTCTTCATTTATCTCTTCTTCTCCATTTAAATCTACAGCAATAGAGTATAAAGAGTCATCTTCTTGCTTCACGATCCCTTGAGGGTTACAAATTCCACCGTCTACAAGGATCATATCCTCTTTTATAACAGGGGTAAAAAGTGTCGGTATTGCTACAGATGCACGTATAGCTTCAGATAAAGAGCCCTCTTTTATGTAGTATGGTTGTTTTGATTTTATATCGGTTGCAATAGCAACAAATGGGATGGAAAGTTCTTCAATCTTGGTGTCACCTATCATATCTGCTATGATATTAAAGACTTTTTCACCTTCAATAATACCACCGCTTTTGAAGCTGAAATCAATAAGTTTTAGAACATCTAAAGGATCTAGATTCAAAACCCAATCTTCATAAAGATCAAGTTTCCCCGATGCATATAGTCCACCAATGAGCGCACCCATTGATGAGCCGGATATAAACTTTATGTTGTAGCCTTGTCGCTCAAGTTCGTGAATAATGCCTATATGCGCATAACCACGTGCCCCACCACTTCCAAGATAAAGTGCTATATCTTTTTTCATAAAATTTTTAGTTTGCTAAACCTGTAACAATAGCTTTTTCAACATCTGCAATATCTGCAGTACCATCAACAGTGATGTATTTTATAGCTGAATTGCTAGCAGCTTGGTTTTTGTAGTATCCGATTAACGGCTCAGTTTGATCGTGATACACTTTTAGACGATCAAGGACTACTTCCTCTTTATCATCATCACGTTGCACTAAATCTTCACCAGTTACATCGTCTTTACCTTCAACTTTTGGCGGATTATAAACAATATGGTATGTTCTACCACTTGCTAGGTGAGCACGACGACCGCTCATTCTTTTTACGATCTCTTCGTCAGCTACATCGATCTCAATCACTGCATCGATAGAAATACCTGCATTTGTCACAGCATCAGCTTGTGCAAGTGTACGTGGAAAACCATCTAAAAGGTAACCGTTTTTACAATCATCTTCAGCAATTCTGTCTTTTACTAAACCTATAATAATCTCATCAGTTACAAGTTTCCCTGCATCCATAGCCTCTTTTGCTAGTTTTCCCATCTCAGTTCCGGCTTTAATAGCGGCTCTTAACATATCTCCTGTTGAGATTTGAGGGATGTTGTATTTTTTTGTAAGAAATTGAGCTTGTGTACCTTTACCGGCACCTGGAGCTCCAAGTAGTATGATTCTCATATGTTTCGTCCTAAATTTTTTATATATGAAATTATATAGAAATGAGTTTAAAAAAAGATATGATCTCTATTCATCATCCTCATAAGTGTTTTGAGCTTCTTGAATATCTTCGATTAACTCTTTACACTCCTCTTCATCTATCTCACCCATATGTATCTCTTCTAAGACATCTTCAAGGTCTGCTTTAAATTCACGAAGCTCTTCAATCTCTTCTTTAGCATCATCACTTGCATTTTTACTATCAGCGATCTCTTCAAAGATCTCATCTAATCTTTCATTAATATCCGGTATTACACTTTGTGTAAGCAGCTCTTCTAATTTTTGTGCGTATGACATTAGATAACCTCGTATTTATTGGTTTTGAGAATTATACTTTTATTTTACTTAGAAACTTGCTTAGAAAGTTCGATATAATTTTCGTATGAATAAATATTTGTGGATTATAACTTATTTAACAGTTCTTACATGGTCATTTATAGAACCCAGAGATATGTTTACATGGGTACTTGAAGTAACTCCGGCATTGATTGCAGGTGTGCTTCTCTTACTCACATATAACTCTTTTCGATTAACACCGCTTTTATACATACTTATTTTATTGCACTGCATAGTTTTAATGATTGGCGGGCATTACACTTACGCTGAAGTACCACTCTTTGATACTATTAGAGATCTTTTCGGAGAACAAAGAAACAATTATGATAAAGTGGGACACTTTTTTCAAGGACTTGTTCCGGCTATTTTAGCACGTGAAATTTTACTGCGTAAAAATGTTGTCAAAAATGGTGCTTGGTTGCATTTTATAGTGTTATCTATTATTTTAGCTTTTAGTGCTTTTTACGAACTTGTTGAGTGGTGGGTAGCATTAGCAACAGGAGAGAATGCAGAAGCTTTCTTAGGTACACAAGGGTATATTTGGGATACACAATCAGATATGGCCTATGCTCTATTTGGTGCACTCGTTGCACTCATAGTACTCTCAAAAGTACATAATAAGCAATTAAAAACCACTCTATCTCCATTGTAAACCAATTTATTTTTAGTAAAAATAATGATACAATGCTTTAACCATAAAATTAGGAATTACAATGATAAAACGTTTTCAAAATCTTAATATTGGTACCAAATTACAAATTCCAATCTTTTTAGTCTTACTTGTTGTTTTAGGGGTCTCTATCCAGTTTCTCCAATCATACAGTAAAAAGAATTCTATGAAAATGATCGAAAAAGAAGGGATTACAATTGCTACAAGCACAATAGATTCTTTAAATATGATGATGCTTACCGGCTCTATATCTGATCCTGCCAGTAGAGAACTTTATTATAAAAAAGCCTCACTTCAAGATGGTGTAAAAAAATTTTATGCTTTTCGTACACACTCACTCAATGAACAATATCCCACTACATTAAAAAGCGAAAGTGTTCGTGATAAGCTCGACCAAAAGAGTATTGATACAAAAGGTGTTGTAATTGACATTGATGAAGAAAATACGAAAAACCTGCGTGTCACCCTCCCTTTTATAGCCCAAAAAAATTATAAAGACACTAACTGTCTTATGTGTCACAATGTTGCAGAAGAAACAGTTTTAGGGGGAGCTACTGTATATATAGATATCTCTAAAGAGCTTGAACAAATTGAGAATGAAACACTAACTATGTGGGTTGGTACAATTTTACTTTTAATAGTTCTGCAATTAATTATCTCTTTTTTAATGAAATTCTTTTTAAGAAATCAGGTAGATACTATTGTGGATCTTTTAGCAAGCATGAAAAAAGATTTCTCTAAACGTCTTCCTGTAAATTACGATGATGAGATAGGGAAAATTTCGACATACGTAAATGAATTTTTAGCAGATTCCGCTAACTTTATCCGTGATACAAAACAAGCTGTAGTTAACAACCAAGATGTTGCTCAGAAAATGAACCTTATGACCATTGATCAAAAAGATGAGATCACAAAAGGTTGTAACCTGCTTAATATCATGATGGATAATACCCATATAATTACAAACATTATGAAAGAATCCAATAGCATAAACCAAGAATCTGTTGAATGCATAGGGAAAGCAGACATTGCTTTACATAAAGCAACAAGCCAAATAACTACTATGCTGGAATCCATACATCATAATGTAGAAAAATCGGGACAAACAGTTAATGACATTGATCAATTAAAAAGTAGTATTTTAGATGTTCAGTCTGTGTTAAACGTGATCTCCGAGATAGCAAACCAAACAAACCTACTTGCGCTTAATGCGGCAATTGAAGCTGCTCGTGCTGGTGAACATGGACGTGGTTTTGCCGTAGTTGCCGATGAAGTAAGAAAACTTGCAGAACGAACACAAAAATCGGTTATAGAGAGTGACTCAAGTTTTAAACTTTTAGAGGAAAACCTAAACTCTACAGTTGAAAATATCAAAGAACAATCAGACTCTCTTGAAGATCTCGGAAATAGTAGTGATGAAGTGAAGTCTATGATTATGGATGTAACTGAAAAACTAAAAAAGACTAAAGAGCTCACAGATAAACTATTTGAGAAAAATAATAACATAACAAAAGATATTAACAATATATTACAACACACTTCAGATGTGCAGTGTGTAGCGGGTGAAAGCTCAAAAACGATTGATGAGCTCCTAGAACTTGCAAATATACTTACTCAAGATGCAAATGCCCTGACTGAGGAGATTCAAAAGTTTAAAGTGTAACTCTGTGTTATAATTCATCTATGAATTTTTATGCAGTTATTATCGGAACGGAAATTTTAAACGGAAGAAGAGCTGACAAGCACTTTGAGTTTTTAAAAGATCAGCTCGCTTTATATGGTCATCAACTTTTTGCATCGTTTGTAATTAAAGATGATCAAGAGCTTATTACAAAAACATATGAGATGATCAAGCAAGATCAAAAGGGTGTTATGTTTTCTTTTGGAGGAATTGGCTCTACTCCCGATGATCTAACAAGAGATATTGCATCTAAAGTATTTCGAAACTCCCCTTTGCAGCAACATGAAAAATTTTTCAGCGATATTATTGAACGATTTGGAGATGAGGCTTATCCACATAGAGTTCATATGGCAGATTTACCACCACACTCCGATCTTCTTTTTAATCCCGTAAATAACATGTCGGGTTTTTCACTTGATGATCGCTATTTTTTTGTTCCTGGTTTTCCTTCTATGGCCCACCCAATGCTTACAGGCGCAATAAAAAAACATTTTTCAAATGCAAAGGAAAAATTTCGTAAAACTCTTTATGCTTATACAAGTGAGAACTCCCTTATTTCTGTCATGAAACAGGTTCCTTCTACTATAGAGCTATCTTCACTTCCTATTTTTTCCAATAACAAACCTAATGTGGAACTCTCTTTATACGGCGAAGAAAAAAATGAAGTAGAATACTACTTTTCACTCTTTATAAAAGAACTAAATAATCAAAAAATAACATACAAATTAATGTAAAACAACAAACTACCGATATTTAAATTATCATTAGTCAAGGAATTTTATTATGTTAGTTTGGTTATTGGTACTTTTTTTGCTATTTGCTTTTGCATATATTGTTTATAGAGTTGTTTTTTTATCTGATGAAGTGGAAGTTAAAAGTGACTCTAAACACAATTACACTTTTAAAATATAAGAGATACAGATGGCTATAGTAATGAACAACCATGTTTTTAAAGGGCATAGGACACTGCTTGGAAGTAAGTTTGTCACATACGGTGAACTAGAACTTCCAACGAGATACGATCTTTATCCAACTTCTGAAAGTGGATTTGAGTGGGGTAATAGTTCTAAAGGTGCAAATCAACTTGCTTTTTCTATACTTTGTCAACTTTCAAATGCAGAAGTAGCCAAAGAGTACGCAATTGCATTTACAAATGCTAAAAAACAATCAAAACAAAAAAATAATGTTGTTAAAGATGTTTGTAAAACACTAGATATAACACAAAAACAACTTGCTGAAATTCTTGAAGTTCCGGAAGGTACAGTCTCTAGCTGGGCAGTAAAAAACGAAATTCCTAGACTTGGAAAAAAAGCTATAGAATTTTATATACAAAATCAAAAAAATCAAAAAATAGTAGACAGTTATAAAAATTTCATAAACTTATTACAAGAAGCATAAAAGGAGTTTAATTGAAGCCAAAAGATGAAATAACTAGAAGTTTATTAATCGATAAAGATACATGGGATGAGGCGATGAAATATTCTCGCGTAAGATACAAAATGAGCTTAAGTAAAGTGATAGAATCATTACTGCAAGAATGGCTTGCAAAAGAGAGACGTAAACCCCTTGATAATGAAAAACAAGGAAAGTTTTTTGACTAACTACCTTGCGTAGTTAGTATTTTTCGGTGCTTTTTCATCATAATCAAGTACTTCTAATACAGATTTTTTATTCATCTTTCTAGCAAAATCTGCTGCACTAAACCCTTTTGAATCTCGAGCATCCTGATCTACACCATTTTCCATCAGTATTTTAGCAATCTCCACTCTACCGTAACATGCAGCTGCCATTAAAGGGGTAAATCCGCTTCTTCTATTTGTTTGGTTAACATCTCTGCCGTGTTCAATGAGATACTTTACCATTTCACGATTATCATACGTAATTGCAATATCAAAAACACTTACACCTTCATCATCAAAATCGAATGGATCAGCTCCATATTCTATTAAAAGCATAAGAGTATCAAAACTACATCTAGCACGTATTGCACAGCTTAAAACACCCTCACCTGCATCATTTGTTTCACTTAAATCTCCATCAGATTTAAGATACTTCTTTATCCCTAAATAATCGTCATTGTTTATAAGTTCTGTCCATTTACTATTCATGTTAAAAGTATAGATCAATTCTTATTAGTAATTTTTAATTATAATTGCACCATTAAATTAATTAAGCGGGAATTCATATGGAAGTTATAGAAACAACTGATGCTTTCAAAGCATTGATAGAAAACATAAAAAAAGGGACAAAGGGATATAAAGACCCTCTAGCATTTGGTATTGCAAGAGTAGACCTTGGGCAGTTAAATCCAGACAAAGCGTTACAAGCTACATATCCGGTAGTAAACTGGGATGAAAACTTTGGAAGTGCAGCTATTTTTGTTCAAGCACTAGCTGATCAAGGTTTAAACGTAGATTTTTCTCAAACTGAGCAAGTTTTTGACATCAACTTAGACTTTTTACAATCTTGTTTAAACGCGTTTACACCGTATAGTGATGAAGCTTACGGTGATGCACATAAAAACATTCAAGTTGTATCGGCTCTTTATAATCAAATGATCAATGACGGTTACAAAGACGGTGAATTTAAAGTATGTTTTATCTACGAAGATGCTCCTCTTCAAAGCGTTGAAGCAACATACCTTAAACTATATGCTATGAGTTTAGCAAAAGTTCCTCTTCGTGGAATCAATCTAAACGGTGCTTTTGGTGCACTGCCAAATGTTGCATGGTCAGCAGGAAAGCCAATTGAACTTGAATATCTTAGAGAATTTGAGATCGAATTAAAATTAGCAGGTGAATATCCACATATCGATTTCGTAGATAAATTCCCAAGATTCCTACAACACATTATTCCTGCTGACAATACACGTATTTTAGATACTTCAAAAGTACGTTTCGGTGCACAACTTGCAGCAGGTACAACTGTAATGCCAGGTGCTTCATACATTAACTTTAATGCTGGAACAACTGGAGTATCTATGGTTGAAGGTCGTATCAGCTCTTCTGCTATTGTCGGTGACGGTTCTGATGTTGGTGGTGGTGCTTCAATTTTAGGAGTATTAAGTGGAACTGACGGTAACCCAATTAGCGTTGGTAAAAACTGTCTTTTAGGCGCTAACTCTGTATGTGGTATCCCATTAGGTGATGCTTGTATCATTGATGCAGGTATTGCTATTTTAGAAGGTACTAAAGTTGGTATCTATCCAGATCAACTACAAAAAATCAAAGAGGTAAATAGTGGTATAAATATTAGAGAAGTAAAGCTTAACGCAGATCTCCACTAATTTTTACCTCTAATATAACTTTTATCTTCTTGGTACTATAATAGTACTAAGAAGGAGTGTATCATGAATATATCAAATAACATCTCATCAATTCAAACAAGTCAAACACTCTTAAATACAACTGCAAATAATGTTGCAAATGTAAATACAGATGGGTTTGTTCCACAGGATACCATTGCAACAAATCAGGGAAGTGAAACTCCTGTAGCGGAGACACGTTCAACAGACAATGAAGGTGCTGAGAGAAGTCAGACTGATTTAGCTAAAGAGATCCCTAATGAAATGGTTGCACAACGTACAACAGAGGCAAACGTAGTAGCGATTAAAACTCAAGATGATGTAATGGGAACGCTGCTTGATATAAAAGCATAAACTACTCCGTTAAAGTATTTATGCTTTTCATTTGACTAAGCATTGAAGCATCAGGATCAAACTCTTTCAAATTTTTCCCAACTTCTAACGTACTAAAAATTGGTTGTGCTATTAAAAAGCGCCCTTCTCTATTCTCTTTTTTTGTTTTCACACCCCAAACATTTTGAAAAATAATAGGTTGATCATTATAATTACCT
>JARRNV010000018.1:0-7788 GCA_037384685.1 Sulfurimonas sp. | reverse complement strand
GGAAAGCATATCAAACTATGTTTCATGAGCTTGAAGAAACTCCGGAAGTTGGTGTTGAATTAATTGCTAAAGAATTAGAAAGAGAATACAAAAGTAATGCGTATGGAGTGTCTTTAGCGACACAACAACGAGTAAAATAAAAAAGGGCTAAAATGAAAATAAAAATATTACTTACAGTTTTTATCATATTTTTGATGAGTGGTTGTGCAAGTAAGCCAACTCATATAGATTTGGAAATCACTTCTGCAAAAGAGATTAATGTTGATGAAGACAATGTATCTTCTCCGTTAATGTTAGTTTTTTATGAACTATCTTCAGCAGACAAGTTTGCAAAATTGAGTTACTGGGATGTTATAGATAACGGGGGAGAAAAACTTAAAGACGACATTGTATCTCAAACTAAACATCCGATACTCCCTAATGAAGAGCAAACCTATAAAATCGTATTTAGTGATAAGACTAAATATTTAGGAATAGTTGCAAAATTCAGAGATATTGCAGAATCAAATTGGCGTTATATCATTAATTTGGAAAAAGATACATCAAACGATGCTGAATTAAAAATAGAAAAATATTCAATAGTGAAAGATGACTAACAATGGAAAGAAGAGTTGTATGGAAAGAGGGACTGTTCATTCGTCCTCAACACTTTCAGCAAAACGATAGATACTACGCTTATGAGCTAATGAGCAGAACCATTGAATTGGGAAGCAACCAATGGGGATTTTTTGAGCTAGATATCGATAAACGTTTACTGGGAATAGGGAAAGTTGTTTTAAATCATGCTAGTGGGATTTTACCGGATGGAACTTTGTTTAATATATCTGATAAAGAGGAAAGTTTAGCTTTAGATATTAGTGAAAATGATTTTGGAAAAAGTATTTACCTAGCGATACCAATCATAATGCACAATAGCGATGAAGTTCATTTTGAAGATCAAGACAATATCCTAACACGATATAGTGCAGATACTGTTTTAAATGTTTCAAATACAAATGCAGGTGAAAGTTCTAATGCAGATTTATTACTGGCGAAACATGATTTTAAGCTGCTCCTTGAAGATGATGTAAACGATGGGCATATAGCTATAAAAATTACAAATATCATCTCTATTAGTACGGGTGGAAATGTTGCTATTGATGATAGTTATATCCCTACTTGTTTACATCTGCATCAATCAAAAGATCTACTCTCAATAATTAATGAACTTGTCCACATGTTAACATATAGAGTTGAAAGATTAGCCGACAAAATAAGCCACTCAGTTTTACAAGCATCAGAATTAGGAAACTATTTAATGCTTAAACTTCTCAATAAAACATTAAGTAGATTTCATTTCTTTTTAACACAAGATAAAATTCATCCACAAGACGTATTTTTAGAGCTGACTTCTCTAGCAGGAGAATTAGCAGTTTTTATGAAAAAAGAGAAAAGATTAACTGAAAATTTTACATATAAACATGAAGATATGGGTGCGAGTTTTAACAAAATCATTAATGAGTTGAAAGATATGCTGAGTATGGTATTAGAACAAAACTCCGTATCTTTATCTATAGAAGAGAGAAAATATGGCATTCATGTTGCCCAACTCAAAGATAAAAAAATGTTAAAAACATCTCAGTTTATTTTTGCTGTAAGTGCAGATACTTCTACAGAACAAATTAAAGAAACACTGGTAGCGAATTTAAAAGTTGGTACGATCGAGACTATTAGAGAACTTGTAAATTATCATTTAGTCGGCTTTAAATTAAAACCTCTTGCTTCTCCTCCTAGAGAGATACCATACCGTGTTAATAATCTTTACTTTCAAATTGAACTCACAAATGAGAATCGTATTGAATTAGAAAAATCCGGTGGCTTTGCTTTCCACTTATCTGCTGAATTACCAAATATAACTTATGCGCTATGGGCCATAAGAAGCGCTTCATAAGGAATAAATATGAGTAGTACGACATTATTGATTCCAAGTTCAAATCAAGATCAGAACTTGACTAATTTTAATACACAAGAGGAAGACTATAGTAGTTTTAAAGAAAGAACTTTAAGTTTTGTACGAAATACTAAAAAAACACATATCCCATACTATGATGAAGAGATGAATTATTTTTTACTAGCTTCATCAGGTATTTTTCAACAACTTAGTATCGTACAGAACAACTACAATGTAGGACCTATTTTTGAAGTAAGACAATCTTTTATAGACTCAATTAATGAATATACTGAGATATTAATGCAGTACGATGTCGAAGAGTCACAAGCTTTAGTATCGAGATATATTTTATGTACATTTGTCGATGAACTAATCAATACAACACACTTTGGTCAAGAAAACAACTGGTCAAGCAACAGTTTATTAAGAATTTTTCATAACGAGAGTTATGGTGGTGAGAATTTCTTTAGATTATTAGATAAATTTTTAAAAGCACCCGCGAAATTTATCTATGTTTTAGAACTAATGTATATTTGTTTATCTTTAGGGTTTCAGGGAAAATATCGTGTAGATAACTCGAATAAACAAGAACTTAATATGATTCGTGAAAGTTTATATAAACAGATCAAGATTATTCAAGGTAGAGAACCACTAAAGTTCTATGAAAAACACAACCCTTCAACATTACGTCATAGACTATTTTACCTCATCTCCTACCCTACAATTGCTTTAAGTACATTGTTACTTTTAACAATCGTCTATATAGGGCTCTCTTTTGGTATAGCGAATGAAGACAGTAAGTTTTCTTCTGCTGTTGAAAAAGGGATAACGACTAAATATTTAACAGATGAAAACTTCAATTTAGAAAAGTATAAAGGGGAAAATATAAATGATTAAATCATTATTTAAAAGCGGTATTTTTTGGACACTCTTTATTGCTACTATCATAACAGCAACTATTATTTTTCTCTTCCCTTTTCTTTTTGAGTCTTATAAAGAGTTAAATTATAGATTATTAGTAGCATTTTCTTTCTTTTTTATTGTTGTTATTTTTGTTTTACTTTATATAGTTTTTTTACAAGAAAAAACACAAAAAAAGCTAAAGGCTATAAAAGAAAAAAGAGATATTGAGAGAGAAAAACAAAAATATATTAATGGCAAAATTAAAGATATAAAAGTTAAATTTAACGAAGCGTTGAAGATCTTAAAAAAATCAACTCTCTATAAAAATAGAAGAAGAGCAAGATATGAACTTCCATGGTATCTTCTAGTTGGTCGAGAAAAAGAGGGAAAAACTACGCTACTTGAAGCTTCAGGATTAGATTTTCCTTTAAATGTTAACTATGATCATCGAAGCGTAAAAGAGGAAGGCAGTTCCCAAGGGTTTTTATGGTATTACGCAGAACATGCTATTTTTATAGATATGCCTGGAAAATATATCGATCAAGAATTGGACGAAACAGATAAAAGTGTTTGGGAAAAAGGTTTTTTAAAAATATTTGCTAAAAAAAGATTGCGTAGACCTCTAAACGGAATTATATTAAATATTAGTGTAGATACTTTTATTGATAAAAGTGAAAAAGAATTAGAACAATATGCAAAAGATTTACGAGATAGATTTGATGAACTTTCAGATGGTTTTGTGTCAAGCATACCGATTTATCTTATCATTACCAAATCAGATAAAATAGTAGGGTATAACGAATACTTTGCTACTTTGACCGAAGATGAAAAAGAAGAGGTATTAGGGATCACTTTCGATGATCCGACGATGAATATCGATACTACAGTTGTACGCCCGAAATTAGAAAACCTGCTTAAACGTATTCATAGTTCTGTTGTAGATAAACTACATCACGAATGGGATGAAGATGTCCGTAGTAAAATTTTTCTATTTCCAAATGAGTTTAGTAATATTTTTGAAAAAATCGGAATGTTTACAGATATCTGTTTTTCACAAACAAGATATAGAAAATCATTGATGTTACGTGGGATTTATTTCACATCGGTTCCTGAAGATCAAGAGGGGAAAACATCTTATCTGTTATCGCAAAAAGATGAAAATAAATTAAGTACAGGAAGAAGTACTAAAGGGCATTTTATTAAAAAGCTTTTACAAGATGTCGTCTTCCCTGAATCTGACCTAATTAAAATGGATGACAGTTTCAAAAAAACAAATAAAAAACGTCAATCTATTGCTTTAAGCTTAGCTGTTGTAGGTGTAGCTCTATTTAGTTTACTATGGGTAAGTGATTTTGTATCGCATAACAACCTTTTACATACTTTAGAAAAAAGAACTATAAAAGTACAAGAGGAAAGAGGTAAAATAAAAGATACAAATAACTTTGAAGAAGTTCTTCCTATATTAGATGAAATATACTCTATAAAACAGACCTATGAAAATAATATGTCCGATAGTTTTTATAGACTTAATTTTTACGATGTAGAGCCTAGAACTACACAACTCTATAGCTACTATCAAAATGCTCTTGCTACAGTTTTATTACCAAGAGTAGAAGAGAGTTTAAAAAAGCAAATTCTTCTGAATTTAAAGAACTATGATCGAACTTGGAAAAATACAGAACTGTATCTTATGCTAAACGATGAAAAACATAGAAAAAATGAGTTCTTAGAGACAGCTATGGGAGAAATTTGGGCAAAAATGTATCCAAATAAACCTGCAGTACAAAAAAGGTTAAATGAACATTTTAAAAACCTTCTAACATTAAAATTTGAACCTTATAAATTGGATCAAAAGACATTAAAACGAGCTCGTGCAGTACTATATAACAAAGCAAATGTTGTAATTGTATATGATGAATTGAAAAAAATGGTCAATGAAAAAATGGTTTTACGATCATTTAGTTTTGAAGAGGTTTTAGGTGCGAATGTAGATGTATTTAAAGGGGATGAATATAAAGTTCCAGGACTTTACACTAAACAAGGTTTTGAAAAAGTTATTGTTGCAAATGGAGAGGGTTATGTTAAAGAGATCTTAAAAAACAATTGGGTTTTAGGTGCAAGAACAGATCTAACACAAAGCGAACTTGATGATATTTATGCACAAGTATTAAGTTTATACTTTAAAGATTATAAACGTCATTGGATGAGTGCTATAACAAACCTAAACGTACCAAGAGTTTATACAGAAAATGCTCTCCGTAATCAATTAGAGGTATTGTCTTTAGCAAATTCACCTATCGTTTCTATATTACAAGCGTTGAAAGAAAATACAAATATTTACACGCCTGAAGAACTGCTACTGAAACAAGCTAGAGAAGGTGATAAAGCACTGGATAAAATAGCACAAAATGCAGCGGAGAATAAACTAAAAACTAGTAAGTTAGTAACAAATATAAAAACGGTTCGTACATTTTTCAAACCTTTCCATGACCTCTTAAAAGAGGATGATACTCCAAGTACTAGTTTAGAAAACTCAATGTTGGTTTTAAACAATACATTTCAAAAAATGAATGATATTTTCTCTTCAGTTAATCCTCAAGAGAAAGCTTTCACTATTGTAAGTGGTCGTGTAAAAGGGCAAACAGAACCAATTATACAAAACTTTTCAACTTTACCTATAAGTGTAAATCGTTGGTTTAAACAAGTGCTAGGACATAACTGGAACTATTTAATTACACAAACAAAATACTATGTTCAAGAAAAATATAAAGAGAGTGTATATCCATTTTATCAACAAAAGATCCAAAATAGATATCCATTTAAAAAATCCTCTTCATTACAACCTGTGCAACTAGATGATTTTCAATTATTTTTCCAAAGAAATGGTGTTTTTGATGATTTTTATAAAGTATATATTGATCCTTTTATCAATATAAATAAACTTACTTATAAATCATATACTTCAAAACAAATTGATGGAAGAAGCGTTGATTTTAATATCAGTTTTATGAAAGATGTATTGAGAGTATTTAGAATACGTAATATTTTCTTTGATAGCAATGGGGAAAATTTATCTAGTAACTTTTACATAACACCAAAAACACTAGACAGAACTCTAGCAACTATGGAATTTAGTTACTCAAAATACAAACTATTATATGAGCACGGTGCGATCAGAAATGTACCATTTAGTTGGCCGGCAAATAACAGTTCTGCTGCAAACAGAACAACATATGTACTTTATAGTATTGATGGTAATAAAGTTATTGATATGAATATTGATGGAGACTGGTCATTCATGCAACTACTAGATCAATTAAACGTAAAAGCTGTATCAAGTAACAAAATCGAAGTGTATGCTAATAAGTATGAAAACAAAGCCGTCTTTTATATAAAAGGGGACATTAGTAAAATCTTCAAGCGAGATAAATTATTTGATACCTTTAGATTAGATAGTGAGTTTTAATGAAAGCAAAAAGTTTCTCATTTACACATCCCGGACATAAAAGAAGAGTCAATGAAGACTCTTTTTATACAGACGATCAAAAAGGACTATGGGTAGTCTGTGACGGGATGGGTGGACATGCCGAGGGGCTTTTTGCAAGTAGTTTGGCAACCGATAGTTTTGAACTCTTAAAACTTGGTCCAAACTTTGAACAAAACGTTGAAAAAATTTTACAAACTATCCGCTTTATCAAACAACAACTGGACAAAAAAGTTGCTATGTTAGATGTAGATGATCTAGTGGGAACAACTCTAATACTCTTATATATTCAAGATGAAAAAGCATTATGTATTAGTGCCGGGGATTCTCGATGTTATATATTAAGAGATAATAGGCTCTCTTTAGTAAATACAGATCACACAAGAGATATTATCCTTGAAGAAAAAAATATTAGAAGTGTTTTGACAAATGCATTATATGCACCGGGTGACATCAACATCGATATAAAGAAGTTTTCAATAAAAAAGAATGATGTTTTTCTTTTATGTAGTGACGGTTTGTACTCTTATCTAGACAATCAAACAATTAAACAATCAATGAACAATGCAGCACACGGTTTAGGTTTAAAATCTCTAAAAGAACTAGTTCTTTCAGAAGATGCTGATGACAACTTAACAGGCGCAATGGTGTATATATAATGAGTTCTGATCAAGATAAAAAATCTATTATTGAAGATATTTACACTAATGCATCTGGGATTTTTAATCAAAGATATATTATTACTGAATGTATAGCCGACGGTGGCATGAGTGTAATTTTTAAAGTAAAAGATATTTATAGAGAATATTTTAACGACAATCAAGAGCTTGTTGTTAAAATTCCTGCCAAACATTTATTGGTAAAAGAAGATATAGCAGCTTTTCTATATTCGGAATATACTTTTCTAAGAGATATTAAACATAAAAATATTGTTACAGTTTATGACTATGGTATAGATAATAAAACAGAAATCCCCTTCATAGTGATGGAATTTCTTGAAGGTGATTTATTAAATAACATACCTGTACATAAACTAAATAAACAAGACAAACTTTTTTTGTTTCACAGCTTACTAGACACAATAAATCATATTCATAAAAATGGAATTATACATGCCGATATTACACCAAATAACATTGTTCTCTCAGAAAACAATCATGTTACACTGTTTGACTTTGGAATATCACGAACTATAGAATTTGCCAAAGAATTCTCTCTTGATTATCAACAAATAAAAGCTTACAATCCAAAATATTCTGCTCCCGAAATTTTACAAGGAGAATTACCATCATTCTCTTCGGATCTATTTTCATTTGCACTCGTTTTTTATGAGATCTTTTCTGAAACGTTGCCATTCAAAGAAAGTAGCTTAGAGCTAAAGGAAAATACATAATATTAAAATTGAATTTAATTGTCACATATTGGTAGTAATACTAAAATTAATATCATTTAAAACATCTCTAACAAAAAC
>JARRNV010000017.1:0-8285 GCA_037384685.1 Sulfurimonas sp. | reverse complement strand
AAAACGCAGCGAATGATGCAGGTGAGGTTGTAGAAGATACAACAGCAGTTGGAAATACAGATAACGCTCAAACTACATTAGATGATGCAGTAAATGCAGAGATAGATGATACAGTAGTGAGTGCAGATTTAGATGATGTAAGTGATACAGGGGCATCTAATGAAGATAATGTAACTAGTGATAATACACCAACTATTAATGGTAGTGCGGAAGCAGGTGCTATTGTTGTTGTAACAACAGAAATTGGAGATATAGTTGGAACTGCTGTTGCAGATGAAAATGGAAATTATTCAATTACTACAGACCCTCTTACAGATGGTACTCATAATCTAAATATAACTGTTACAGATAGTTTGGGAAATTCTGCATCGACAACACAAAATATTACAATTGATACAGCTTCAAGTGATACATCTTCTTTAGGAATTACAGATATTTCAGATAATTCAGGAGATTACTCTTCAATTACTATGAGTGGAACAGGTGCTGAAGCAGGAAATACTATTACTATATATGATGAGAGTGATAATGCGGTTGCAACTGCTACAGTGGATGAAGATGGAAATTGGAATGCAGATATTAGCAATCTAAACGGGACACCTGTAAACGATAATGAGTTTTTCAAAGTAACAGAAACTGACATTGCTGGTAATGAAACAGGTGAAGTAGATTCTACACATTTCTGGCATGGCTCTTGGAGTGGTATTGAAACTGATGATACAGATGATTTTGTTTTAATGGGTTCAGGTGACGATACTTTACATATAAATGATAATGATTTAAATGACAGCCTCGTAGCTGATGGCGGTACTGGTCATGATACAATAGTTTTTGACGGAAATAGTAGTGACTATACAATTACAAAAAATGATGATGGTAGTGTTACGGTTATAGAAAATGTTTCTACAGATAATGATGGAAATAATATTGGTGATGTTAGCGAACTACGAAATATTGAAACAATTAATTTTGCAGATGGCACATATGATGTAAATAGTGGTGAACTTTCACAAACAGTTACAATTAATCAAGACAATCTAAATGATACTCAAAGTGGTTTTAATATTTCTGCTTTTGATGCTTACGGAAATGAAGCATCAATTAGTAATAATTCATATGGTTTTGGAGTTGTAGGGAATGCTTCAGGTGACAATGCTGAACTTGGCTATAAAGAGGGTGTCGGCTCTGAAAAACTAGTAGTTGATTTTGACAATGATGTATCGTCGGTAGATGTATCGTTTGGTTGGAAAAACTCTTCAGAGGATGCTGAAATTACTTTCTTTAAAGATGGTGTAGAGGTTGGTAGTACTATCAATCATGGAGGAACTGATAGAATTGACACTGCAGTTACTTTACAACCAGACAACGGTGAAAGTTTTGATCAAGTTGTATTTTCAGCTCCAGAGGGTGGAAATCATGATTACATGATTAACTCTATATCGTTTGAGCATGTGACATCAGAAACGGTAATTAATGAAGATACTCAAGCCGATGATACAAGTTTAAATATATCTTCTGATGACGAAGTATCGCAAAGTAATGATAGTGATTCAAATACAGCTTCGCAGGAATCTGATAATAATGAACATCATGATAATGGCAAACATTTAGGCGATGATAAAGAACATGACCAAAAAGGAAATGATCATGAAGACAACGGCAAACATTTAGGAAATGATCAAGAAAATAACCATGAAGATAATCATCACGATAGTGACTTTGATTTTGATCAACATTTAGATTTTAACAGTTTACTCAAAAGTGCAGAGGATGAATCACATCATCACGATTCCAAAGATTCACATGATGATAACTCTTTTGATTTAGGTGGCATTATTGATAGTAGAGATATAGGTAATGATATATTTGCTCACATAGACGATAAAGAAGAATCGCATGAACATGGTAAAGATAAAGATCATGATGAACATAAAGAGGAACACAATGAACATGAACATCATGGTAAAAATGATGATTCTAATGAATGGTCATTAGGTGATTTTAAAACTGAAAAAGAGTACGAAGCAGATAATAGTAATAGAGGTGATAATGAAAGAGATGGTAGATCAGAAGATAATGGTGGACTCATGGATATCAATACAGATATTCATGTAGATAACAGCTAAAAATTATTTTAGTAGGAGAATAAGTGACACTCTGTCACTTACATGTAACTTCTCAAATATAGAAGTTACATGTGCTTTTACAGTTCTTGGTGTGATACCGAGTTTGTGAGCAACTGCATCATTCGATAACCCTTGAACGACTAACTCAACAACCTCTTTTTCTTTTGCTGTTAAACGATGTTCAACAAGCTCTTGTGCTTCAGGGTTGATTGTTTTTGTATCTGCACTTTTTAAAAGTGCTAGAGTTAACTCCGGATATGTCCAAACTTTTCCACTTGAAACAGCCTCTAGCATTTGTTCATAATGCATTTGTAACATTCTTGAGTTTCCATATGCTTTTACACCACGCGAGATTAACATTTTTCCTGTTGCAATTTCAGGAACTTTTTCTAGTACTATTGTTTTTGAAAAGAGTTGATCAGAACTGATCAGTTTGTTTACTTCATTTGCCACACTATCATAATCGCAGATAACTATAAAATCTTTTTTGAGGTTCTGTGAGAGTTCTAAAAAAGAATCAAGTTCCTCAATAACATGGCAATCTTCCGAAGCTCTTTGTTTCCATTCATCAATAAGGTTAATATCTTGGCTAAAATATATAAACATCTTTTTATCTCTCAGAAAATACGTACTGCTTTGATTTTAAAATAGGTTTTAAAATATACTGCATAACAGTCTTTTTACCCGTAACAATATCGGCACTTGCCGTCATACCTGGAATTATCGATAAAGGGTGCTCTTTAGTACCTAAGTAGTTTTTATCTGTTTCTATATGAATAAGATAAAAAGTATTTTCTTTTTTATCCGTAATAGTATCCGGAGAAATATTTACTACTTTACCTGTTAGTCCGCCGTGAATTGAAAAATCATAAGCAGATATCTTAACTAGTGCCTCTGCTCCTGGATGAATAAAGGCTATATCACTCGGTTTGATTTTGATTTCTAAGTAAAGCTTGTCATCTGTTGGAACAATTTCTACTAAATCAGCTCCTGGTTTTACAACTCCACCTACAGTATGAACAAATAGTTTTTGAACAATACCGTCTACAGGAGATTTCACCATTGTTCTACTTACTTGATCATTAAATGCCACTTGCTGTGTTTTAGTACGAGCTAATTCTGCTGTTACAGCATTTAATTCTTTTTTAGCATTATTTATAAACTCTTGTTTTGCTTCTATTCTTTTATTTCTATATTCTTCAATAACAGAACGAAGTCTTGGAAGAGAAAGTTTTGCACCCTCGATCTCATTTAAAATTCCATTTGCTTCACGTTTGAGCTTGAGAAAATCTACTTTAGATTTTACACCTTCTCTTACCATTGGCGCTGTCATCTCAATCTCTTCTACAACGTATGCACGAGATTTTTCTAAAGATTTTATTTTTGCTTGTGCTTCTTTAAGTTCCTGTTTCTTTTGCTCTATTTGCTGCATAATAGCATTGTCTTTTGCATCTTGTTCAAGTTTATGGGAATCATATAGTTTTTTTGCAAGTTTGAGTTGTCGTTTTAAATCTTCATTATTTGTGTTTGGCAATTTAAACTCTAGGTCATTAGCTTCAGCATAAAGTCTAGTTTTCTTCGCTATTAGTTCACTGTAAGTAAGCTGATTAGAAGTACTAGAAGAAAGAGTTTTTGAATTATTTATTTTCAAAAGTATTTGATCTTTTTTTACACTCTCACCTTCACGTGTCAAGATAGATTCAACTATACCACCTTCTAAATTTTGAATTATCTGGTTTTGCCCGTATGGAATAACCTTCCCATCACCTCTTGTGATCTCATCAATCTGTGCAAAAGAGGCCCAAATAATAAATGCAATAATTGTAAATAACCAGAGTTTTATCACTTTACTTATACGTGATGGTGTATTTTCAAGTATAGCTGCACTTAATGAGTTCATAAACTCGTAGTCTTTTTTTGTTAATTCTACAGGTTTATCGTTTTTCATTATTTACTTCCTCCAGCTTGGAGTTTTTGAAGAGCTTTCTCTTTTGGTTCATCAATAATGAGTCTTCCCTCATCAATTACTATGACTCTGTCTACTATCTTTAAGATGTTCATTTTTTGTGTCACGATAATCGCTGTTTTTTCTTTAAACTCTTTTTCAAGATTTTGAAGTAGTTTCGCCTCACTCACTTGATCCATAGAGCTACTTGGTTCATCTAACATCATTATAGGAGTGTCAAGCAGGAGTGCACGAGCAATACCAATGCTCTGTCTCTGGCCTCCTGAGAGTCCCATACCACGTTCACCTACAGGCATTTCGTACCCTTTAGGATGTTTTTTTATAAACTCACTAGCCCCACTGATCTGTGCAGCCCGTATCATTGCTCCATCTGTAGAGTGTGAGGCTCTAAATGTAATGTTATCTTTTACAGTTCCACGAAATAGCATAATATCTTGTGACACGTAGCTGATGTTTTTTCTAAGATCGGCCGGATCTATTTGTTTTATATCGATTCCATCTATTAAGATTTGTCCGCTATCAGGTTCATAAAGTCCGAGTAAAAGTTTTTGTATAGTACTTTTTCCAGAACCTATACGTCCGATGATAGCTATTTTTTCATGCGGAGTTATTGTAAAAGATACATTTTTTAAAGCAGGAATATCTGCTTCCGGATAGGTGAAAGTTACATCAATAAATTCAATATTTCCTTCAAATTTTGGAGCTTCAACAAATTTTTTCCCTTCTGGTCTTTCACTTTCTTTTTCAACGATAGCATTGATCGTATCATAAGAGGTTTTTGCATCTTCATAGTTTGTAATAAGTCCTGCAACTTGCCCCATAGGTGCCAATGTTCTTCCTGTTAAAATTACAATGGCAATAAGTCCCCCCATTGAGAGTTCAAAATTTGAAATCATATAAACACCGACAACTATGATCATTACAGTATTTAGCTGGATTAACAGTTGTGTTATTGTTGGAATAGAAGCAGACATTAGTTTAGATCTTAAACCTTTAGATGCGATCTCTCCAGTTGATTCTTCCCATTTCCATTGCATATGGTTAAGAGCGTTTAAACTTTTAAGTGTTTCAATATTATTAAGAGCTTCGATAAGAATGGAGCTCTTCTTGGCACTCGCTTCATGTGTACTCTCAATACTTTCACGAAGTGGTGCTTTGATGAAAAAGGCATAGCCTAAAATTAAACTCATTGTGATCATAGGGATCAGTACGATTACCCCACCTATATAAGCAATAACACCTAAAAAGATTACTGCAAAAGGGAGATCAATTATTGCTGCCATAGTTGCATTTGTTAGAAAACCTCTAATTGAGTCAAAATCTTTTAAGTTGCTTGCAAAAGAACCGACTGAAACAGGAATTTGAGACATTTTAAGTGAAAGTACTTTCTCAAAAATGATCGAAGACATAATAATGTCACTTTTTTTCGCTGCAGTTTCAAGCAAGGAGGTTCGTGCAAATTTTGCAAAGGTGTCAAGTACATAAACAATGACAACACCGATAGCAAACACCCAAAGAGTTTCAATGGCATTATTTGGTACAACTCTGTCATATACATTCATTGTAAACAAAGGGGATGCAAGAACAAAAAGGTTAATTAGAAGTGATGCATATAGTACATCTTTATATATTGGAAGTGAGAGTTTTAACGTGCTCCAGAACCAATGTTTTTGTTCTATATGAAGTGTTCTTTCATTTTCTTCAGTGTATTCAAAAGCTTTTTTGAGAACAAATCCATAGCCGATATATTCATCTTGCAAGTCTTCAAAATCAACCCATTGTTCAATTGCCTCTTCAGCAGGCATAATAATTTTGGCTTCTGATTTATCTTCATTGAAACTATCTAAAATACAAGCACCTTGATTTGATAACAAGATGAACATTGGCAACTGTAGTTTAGATATTTGAGATAATGGACGTCTTATGATCGAAGACTGTAACCCTGCACGCGAAGCTGCACGGGAAAACAAACCTTTTGATTTATTGATCGAGAAAAGTTCCGGTGCTTCAACACCCGGTTCAATTGGAAGTCCTGCTGTTAAAGCCTCTGCTGTAAAAGGTTTATGATAACGTTTTGTAAAAAGGACTAGACAATCAAGTAAAGCGTCCATTCTTAAGTTGTCAGCATTTGTTAAAAACATCTATTTACCTTCTATATTAACATTTGAATATATAAGCTTTTTATCATCTATAATAACAGGTACTAAAATCCCCATCGCGTTTAAAATACGATATTTAGCGAGTAAAATATTATATTCTGTTTTGATAATTTGAGATTGAGAACCTATGTAATCGTTTTGTGCTGAAAGTAGATCAAGTAAAGAACGACGTCCGAGATCATACTCTTTTGCATAAAGTTTAAGTGTTTTTGCAGAAGCATCTTTATAGTCATATAGATGTTTTAGTTGCTCTTCTAATTTCTTTTTTGACGTCCATGAAAGATTTAGATTTCTAAGGACTTCTCTTTTAAGACCTTCTTGTTTATTGAGTTCTTGTGAAATTTGTTTTTCCGCTTTTACTAAAGCTGCTTGATCGGAAAAACCGTTAAATAGATTGTATTTTAAGTATGCCATAGCACGAAAACGATCATCTGTACCTTCGACTGCAGAGAGGTTTTTGTTCATATTTTGAGATACTTCAACATCCAAACTTGGATAAAAAGCGGAACGTAATGAATGTTTAGATGCCTTTGCTTGTTTTACGTTGAATTCACTTACAAGTATAGAAGGATTGTTTTTTAAAGCAAAATCTATAGCTTCTTGTTTTGTTTTTGGAAATTTATAACTAAGTACCGGTTTAACAAGTTTTTCTGCTGAAAGCTCTTTACCCAGTACTTTTTGGACATTGAATGAAGCATCTAACAAAGAGTTTTCTTGAACAACATAGTTTGATTTTGCTAATGCAAGAGATGACTCAATTTTACGAACTTCAGAAAGTGTTGTAAGTCCGGAATCAAAAAGTTTTTCTACTTTGGTTAAAATCTCTTGATCGATTTCAACATTTTTTTGTGCAGTTGCCAAAAGTTCTTTGTTTTTGAGCAGTTCAATGTAAGTATTTGTCATCTCAAAAGAGATAGAGTTAGCTTGTTCAATGTAGCTATATGCTGCAGATACAGCTCTATACTCTTGCTCTTCAACTTTGTTCATAGTATTAAAACCTTGAAATATGTTTTGTGTTAGAACAAGAGAGTTTTGATAAACGGAAAATTTTCCATCATTACCGGTTGTTGGGATTACTGTAGCACCTGCACCGTTTTTTTGCTTTGTTTCTTCGTATCCTCCACCGAGTGTAAGGTCTAGTTTTGGAAAATATCCGGCTTGAGCAGTGTTTATATCTTGCTTGGTCGCTTCATAGTTTTGCAGTCTTTCTTGAATCGATGGATTACTGGAGAGTATCTCCCCAACACTTTCTTTGAGCGTTTGGGCATATAATAGGTTTGTAAGTATTACAGGTAAAACAATTAACTTTCTCATATAAACTACTTTAAAATTTTAAGTTTGGTTTGTATTTTCAAGGATTATAACGGAACTTTTTTTCAAAATCAATATAAATAGCGGATATAGTGAGATTTCCCGACATTCTTGATAAAAAAAGAGATACTTTCTTAGGTATGAAAGTGCTCTAATTTATTGTGTAACTCATCTGTCATGGTATTAAGGTGTTCAGCTGCTGCTGCAATCTCTTCAACATTTCTGGCATTATTTGCAGAAATTTCATTGATTTGTGTCACTCTATCAACAATAGTTTCAACATTTTTACCTGTTTGTTCAAAATCATTGACTGTTTTGTCACTTGCTTTGACAGCATCATCAACGATTGCTACGCTTAGGTTGATTTTTTCTTCGACTTCAGCAGCAACATTTGATAAAGATTGAATCTCTTCAGAATTTGTCCCCATTTGTCCGCTTACGTCATTAATCGCTTGTACAATAATGTTAATCGTTGCATTAATATCTGTCAAAGATTTTTGAGTGCGTTCTGCCAGTTTACGCACTTCATCGGCGACTACTGCAAAACCACGTCCATGTTCACCGGCACGAGCAGCTTCAATAGCAGCATTGAGAGCAAGAAGGTTTGTTTGATCTGCAATATCGGATATAACTTCCAGAACAACTTTTACTTCATTTGCGTCAGATGATAATGTTGCCATTTTTTCAGCTAATTCTATTTCAACTTGTGCACTTTGTTGTACC
>JARRNV010000016.1:0-15263 GCA_037384685.1 Sulfurimonas sp. | reverse complement strand
ATCATATTTTCCTGGCTCGATTGCAGCTGCCCAAGAGTCAAAAACTTGCACTACATCTACACCAGCTTCGATCTGTTTTTCCATATAAAGTTTTACAACGTCAGTCACTTTTCTAAGGATTTTGTGAAGTAAATCAGGGTTAGAATACATCATTTTTTTACAAATGTTATATGTTTTTGTCCCTTGACCTTCGATCATGTAAGTTGCAAGTGTCCAAGGTGCACCCGTAAAACCTATAAGTGCTTTGTCATCTGCTAATTTAGTTTTAATAAGTTCAATTGTTTCATAAACATAAGTAAGTTTAGATGCAGCTTCTTCACCACCGATTAGGCGATCAAGATCAGCTTCATCTTTGATCGGATCGGAAAACTTAGGACCTTCACCTTTTACAAATGAAAGATCCATACCCATTTCATCTGGAATAACTAAGATGTCGCTAAATAAGATAGCTGCATCCACATCTAAGATATCAACAGGTTGTAGTGTTACTTCACATGCCATTTCTGGATTGTGGCAAAGGTTTAAGAAGTTACCCGCTTTTGCTCTTACTTCCATATATTCTGGCAGATAACGTCCAGCTTGTCTCATCATCCAAACCGGTGTGTAAGGTGTTTCTTTTCCAAAACATGCATCTACAAATATCTTACTCATTCTTTTCCTTAATTATAAATATTTTTAATGTCCAACTTTACTTAAAAAGTATAAACCAACAGCAACTGCTGTAATAGAAAGAGCTAAATATAATAGCTCTAGTGGTGATTGGTAACTAGTAAGTCCAACTTTTTGAAAAAAGCCCACTACTAAAACCATTACGATTACTTTTGAGATTTTATCTTTAAGTTGATCTAACGAATGGATTGCAAGGATTTTATTCTCTTCATCTTCTTCACGTGCTACATCAATATCTGAGATAAAAAGCTCATACAAACCAAAAGCAAAAAGTAGCATCACAACACCGATAAGGTAAAGATCAACTGCTCCAATGATACCACCAACTACAAGTTCGTGAAAATGCTCAGGATGGTGATGGTTGATATATGTGTCTAGTACAAGTTTAACAGTATCATAGATATCAAAAGAGGCTACTGCAAAAAGTGTTATAGCACCAAGTAAGCCAAATATTACAGCAAGAATTACTATAAAACGAGATCCCCATAAACCACTTTCAAAGAATTTTTCTACCATCATGTTCTACGCCTCTTGCATCTCTATAAATTTTTGAGCAATTCTTACTGCATTTGTTGCAGCACCAACTCTTAAGTTATCTGCAACTACAAACATATGTAACATATTGTTAGAGTAGTTGTCTTCTCTAATACGCCCTACAAAAGTTTCATTACGATCTACACAATCTTTTGGCATTGGGTATACCGCAGCACTTGGGTCATCTAAGATTACAATATTTGGAGCTTTAGAAAGGATCTCTTTTGCTTCTTGCGCGTTTACTTCTGAGTCAAATGTAAGTGTTAAGGCTTCAGAGTGTCCTCGAAGAACAGGTACACGAACACAAGTAGCACTAAGTGCTATCTCTTTATGCATGATCTTAGTAGTTTCATTTACCATTTTCATCTCTTCTTTTGTATAACCGTTATCCATAAACTTATCAATTTGAGGAATAACATTTAAAGCGATCTGTTGGTTAAACGCTTTGTGCTCACTCTCATCTAGTTTAAACGCAAAGAAGTCTTGCATCTGTTTTACTAACTCTTCCATTGCAGACTTTCCGGCACCGCTTGTCGCTTGGTAAGTTGCGACATCAACACGTACAAGATCATACGCTTCATCGAGTGGTTTAAGTGCTTGTACCATTTGAATAGTTGAACAGTTAGGGTTTGCAATGATTCCTGTTTTTTCCCATTTTGCAATATCTTCAGGATTTACTTCAGGTACAACTAAAGGAACATTTGGATCCATTCTAAAGTGTGATGTATTGTCGATCACAACTGCACCTGCTTTTACAGCTGCAGGTGCGTAAGCTTCACTTACACTGCCACCCGCACTGAAAATTGCGATCTCTATCTCTTCTTGTTCAAAGATTTCGTTTGTTAGCTCTTTGATCACTACATCATTTCCATTAAATTCAACAGTTTTTCCTGCACTTCTGCTACTAGCAAGTGGAACCAGTTTTGCCAGTGGAAAGTCTATCTCCTCTAAAATTCTGAGTACCTCTTCACCAACAGCACCATTTGCCCCAACAACAGCTAAATTGTATTTTTTCATAAAAGTCTCCTACTTTCTTGTATCTAAATATAAATCTTCTTTTTGAATTTCGTCTGTTTCACTTAAAATTACCGCTCTCTCAATTACAGAAATAAGCTCACGAATATTACCTGGCCAGTTATATTCTAACAACTCATTTTTTGCTTCTTGTGAAAATGTTTTGTGCTCAAACCCATACTTCTTACAGTTTGTTTCACAGGTTATCTCTGCAATTGAGAGGATTTCATCTTTTCTCTCACGAAGCGGTGGAATATTTAAAGGGATTGTATTAAGTCTATAATACAAATCCTCTCTAAACTCCCCAGCTTTTATTTTTTCATCAAGATTTGCATTTGTAGCTGAGACTACACGTATATCTATCTTGATAGACTTTGATGAACCAAGTCGACGTACTTCTTTTTCTTGCAAGGCTCGTAGAAGCTTTGCTTGAAGGCCGTAAGGCATCTCCCCAATTTCATCTAAAAAAAGTGTACCACCATTTGCAAGTTCAAACTGACCAGCTTTTGCTTCAAGAGCATCTGTAAATGCACCTTTTTCAAAACCAAAAAGTTCACTCTCGATCAGGTTCTCAGGAATTGCTGCCATATTGATCGCAATAAATGGTTTTTTTACTCTTGTTGAATTTTTGTGTATATAAGAAGCAAAAACTTCTTTACCAACACCACTTTCACCAAGTAATAATATACTTGCATCTGTTTTACTTGCTTTATCTGCGAGTTTTAAAATATGCGCAAGAGCTTCCGATTCACCCAAAAAGTCACTAGTGTCACTTTTCTGTTTTTTACCGACTGCTTTTTTTACAGATTGCACTTTCTCTTCACGCTCTATAGCCGCTACTAAAGTATCTACATCAAAAGGTTTAAGTAAAAAATCTTTTACACCGAGTTGAATAGATTCAATAGCACGAGATAAAGTGGCGTTACCTGTCATGATAATAACTTCAAATTTACCACCAAGTTCTTTTACAAACTCTATTCCATCCATACCCGGCATATTGATATCTGTGATGACAAGATCAAAGCTGTCATCTAAACTTTTAAGCGCGTCTTTTGCATTTTTAAAAGTTTTGATCTCAAACTCTTTATAGTCCGACATAGCTAGTTCTAATGATTTACGCATGTTAATATCATCTTCAACGATTGCTATTTTCACCAGATATCCTATTTTTCGAGCTATTTTAAAGGTGTGATTTTAACAAAATTATCATTAAAATCGACTTTGAAACAAGTTGTTTTGAGTGTAAGTACCGTTGTAGAGGTGTTTTGAAAGTTTTTTGTTTTTTCACTATGTTTGACTTGTAGACCAAGTTTGTGCAAATAATTAACAAACTCTTCTTTATTTTGTTCAATAATTGCGGTTAAATCTTCTGAGTCTTGGGGATCAAATATGATACTTCTTTGTTCATTACCGGAGCATTTTTGCATAGCGGGGGATATGTCAAGATGTTCATTGTATAAAATGGCATTCTTGACAACATATCTATATGAAATAAGGTATTCACCGGCATATAAAAAAGTGCTCAGTGAATTAAAAACGATTATTGCGCAAATTGTGCGTAAGATAGAGTGATCTCCATCTCTACTTCGCATAGACCCTCTTTAAAGTTTGTTTCTACAATGTTTGCATTTTTTACCATTGCTTGTACTGATGTTCTTACAGTTGAACGTTTTACCATCATATTTTTGATTAAGTCTTGTCCATCAACACGAACACCTTTTACTTTTTCAGCAATAAGTCTATATGCATCAGCTACAGCTGCACGTTTTGCAAGTGCGTATGCTTGAGCCGGTGAAGCTGTATTCATCGGTGCTACACCTTGACCAACTACACTAATAATAAGATCTTTATTAGCATCTAAAACAGGTTCATTGTCTTTTTGAGCTTCTTGTGTTTGCATTGCTTCTTTCGCAACAGCCGGTTGTTGTTCTACTGCAGGATAATTAACATTAATTACAGTTTCACTTGGTGTTGTTATCACCTTACTGGCAGTTTCTGTTTCAGCTGAAAAAACATTTATGCTAAGTAAAGCAAGTAATACTAACGAGTATTTCATATAAATATCCTTGGTTAGGAGAGTAATTCTCCAGAATTATAATTTAGTTAAAGCAACAACTATTCCAAAATAGAAGGTAGTCCATCTTCATCTAAATCGTCTTGATCCTCTTCTTTTTTAGGACAACGTGAAATACTTGCAACATCATCACCTTTTACAATATATACACCTGATGTATTACGGCTAGATTTTGAGATAGTTTGCATATCTACACGGATCATTTTTCCGGCTTTAGTAAGAGCCATCATATCCATACTTTCATCAACCATTAAAATACCAACCACATTTTTACCGGTTTTAGGAGTCATTTTCATTGCAATTACACCGGAACCACCGCGGTTTGTTAAACGATATTCTCCAGCATCCGTACGTTTACCGATACCTTTTTCACTTACAATTAAGATCTCTTGTTCATCGTTAGAGATGATATTTGCATCTACAACTTCATCGTCTTTATGTTTAAACTTAATACCGCGAACACCACGTGTGCTTCTACCTTGTTCACGAGTTTTCTCAATCTCAAACTTAATACACTGAGCAAGTTTAGTAACTATGAAAATGTATTTAGTTTCAGGCTCTGCAATTTTTGCAGTAATTAATGAGTCATCATCATCTAAAACAATTGCTCTTACACCGTTACTTCTAATGTTACTGTATTCACTTAGGTTGGTGCGTTTTACAACACCATTTTTTGTAAAGAACACTAAAGATTTTTCTTCACTAAAGTCGGTTGTCGGGATAATTGATTGAATTTGTTCATCTTGAACCAGTTGAAGAAGATTTACAACAGCTTTCCCTTTTGCTGTACGCGTACCTTCCGGAATTCTATACACTTTCAACCAGTGAAGTTGACCGCGATCAGTTACAAATAATAATGTATCGTGTGTATTACATGTGAAGAATCTCTCAATAAAGTCATCTTCATAAATAGTAACTGCAGTTTTTCCTTTACCACCACGTTTCTGTTTTTCATAGTTTGCTAACGGTACACGTTTAATATAACCTCTGTGAGTAATAGTAACAACCATTGGCTCATTAGGGATTAAATCTTCAATATCAATGTCATCATAATCATCTTCTACATCTGTTTGACGTTTAGAAGAGTAAGTCTCTAAGATCTCATCAAACTCTTCATCGATAATTCCATGAAGAACCTCTTCACTTTTTAAGATAGATTCTAAGTACTCGATCAGTTTCATTAACTCTTGAAGTTCGTTCTCAATTTTTTCTATCTCTAAACCTGTTAAACGACCGAGTCTCATAGCAACGATGCTTGCAGCTTGAATTTCAGAGAAATCAAATTCACTTACTAAGTTCTCTTTTGCTTCATCTTCAGTTTTAGAAGCGCGAATAACACGAATAACATCATCGATAATATCAATAGCTTTTTTCAAACCTTCTAAAATGTGTGCACGTGCTTTTGCTTTTTCAAGGTCAAATATAGTACGACGGATAATGATCGTTTTACGGTGATTAATAAAGTGTTTTAGTATATCTACTAAACCAAAGATACGAGGTTCTTGATTTAATATAGATAGCATGATGATACCAAATGTCACTTGCATTGCAGTTTGTTTGAAAAGGTTGTTAAGAACAATCTCGCTCATCGCATCTTTTTTCAATTCGATTACAACACGCATACCGTCACGATCCGATTCATCACGAATCTCGCTTACACCTTCAATGAGTTTGTCTTTTACTAAGTTAGCAACATTCTCAATTAAACGTGCTTTATTTACTTGGTATGGTAGTTCATCAATAATAATGATCTCTTTTTTTGCTTTTTGTTCAATATGTGTCTTTGCACGAATTTTAATACGTCCACGACCTGTTTCGTATGCTTCAACGATCCCTTTTTTACCGAAAATAATACCACCGGTAGGAAAATCAGGTGCAGGAATGTGTTCCATAAGTTCTGAAACTGTGATATTAGGGTTTGCTAAAAGAGCTTTTAATCCATGCATAATCTCTGAGGGATTGTGTGGCGGAATGTTTGTAGCCATACCAACGGCAATACCGCTTGATCCATTAATTAAAAGGTTTGGAACACGTGTTGGCATAACATCAGGTTCTTTAGTAGTAGCATCGTAGTTATCGATCATATCTACTGTATTTTTATCAAGATCTTTTAAAAGCTCACCTGCATATTTTGTCATACGTGCTTCTGTATAACGCATTGCCGCTGCAGAGTCACCATCAACTGAACCGAAGTTCCCTTGCCCGTCAACAAGTTCCATTCTCATAGAGAAGTCTTGCGCCATACGTACAAGTGCATCATATACTGCCGTATCACCGTGAGGGTGATATTGACCAATCACATCACCGACGATACGAGCAGATTTTTTATATTTAGCACCAAAAGATAGGTTAAGTTTATCCATCGCATATAGTATACGTCTATGAACAGGCTTTAAACCATCTCTAACATCCGGTAGTGCACGTCCAACGATAACACTCATTGAATAATCAAGATAACTATTTTGAAGCGTTTCTTCAATATTTATAGTCTGAATCTCTTCGTTATTTAGCAAATCACTCATTAAACACCCTAATATATTAAAATTAAAAATTGCTAGATGATACTAAAAATCTCTTAAGATAATGTTTAAACTGAAAAAATTTATACAAAATATATAATGTATATAAAGAAGTTATCGCTGATTAAAAATTAATCAATTTATTGGCTCTTGTAATAAAAGTTTATATTATAATTTTCCCAGATTATTCAAAAAAGGATTAACATGAAGAGATGGCTAGTTGCGATGTTACTCGCATTACCAACTTTAGCGATGGCTGAAGACAAACTAGATACAGGTGATACAGCGTGGATGATGGTATCAGCGGCATTAGTATTACTAATGACACCGGCAGGACTTGCACTATTTTACGCAGGTATGACAAGAAGCAAGAATGTGCTTAATACATACGCAATGGTATTAGGGGCATTCGCAGTTGCATTTATTGCATGGATTGTAGCAGGTTACTCAATGGCATTCGGTGATGGTGGTTCATTACAAACATTTATCGGTGGATTCGGTAACTCATTCTTAAATGGTATAGCATGGAATGACTTAAGTGGTACATATCCATCATACGTATTTGTTGTTTTTCAAGGTACTTTCGCAGCTATCACTGTAGCAATCGCTTCAGGTTCTGTAATTGAACGTATTAAGTTCTCAACTTGGTTAGTATTCGTATTTATCTGGACAATCGTAGTATACGGACCAATTACTCACATGGTATGGGGTGGTGACGGTGCATTACTATTTGATGCAGGTGCATTAGACTTCGCAGGTGGTACAGTTGTACACATGAACGGTGGTTTAGCTGGTTTAGTATTAGCTTACCTTGTTGGTAAACGTAACGGTTATCCAAAAATTGCAATGAAACCAATGTCAGTAATGTTAACAGCACTTGGTGCAGCATTATTATGGTTCGGTTGGTATGGATTCAATGGTGGTTCTGCATTTGGTGCAAACGAAATCGCTGGTCTAGCATACTTAACAACAACTCTTGCAACAGCATTTGCTGCAATGGTATGGTTAGCATTAGAATGGATGATTTTCAAAAAACCAACACTTTTAGGTGCAGCATCAGGTGTTGTAGCTGGTCTTGTAGCAATTACTCCAGCAGCTGGATTCGTTGATGTAACAGGTGCATTCATCGTTGGTGGTGTAGGTTCATTAGTTGGTTTCTTTGGTGTAGCTGTAATGAAGAAAAAACTTGGTTACGATGATTCTTTAGATGCATTTGGTATTCACTTCTTAGCAGGTCTATGGGGTGCATTAGCAACTGGTCTTTTAGCTCTAAACGATCAAGACTTATTATGGGATGGTCCACTTAAAGCAACTGGAGATAGAATGGGTCAGTTTATGGTTCAAGGTACTGTTATCGTTTACTATATCGCTTCTGCTTTAACTGGCGGTGGTAGAGTTGATGAAGATACTGAACAACTTGGTCTTGATGAAGCTGTTCATGGGGAAAAAGTTCTTAACGTATAATATTAGTTGATTTAAACCTTAAAAGTGGTTACAATTTTAAAATTAAAATCGAGGGAACTAAACCCTCGATAAGAAATGAATGGAGTTTTTAGATATGAAAAGAGTAGAAGCGGTTATCAAACCATTTAAATTAGAAGATGTAAAAGATGCACTGGCTGAGATCGGTGTAACAGGTATGACTGTAAGCGAAGTAAAAGGTTACGGTCGTCAAAAAGGTCATTCTGAGCTTTACCGTGGTGCTGAGTATGTGGTAGATTTCTTACCAAAAATTAAAATGGAAATGGTTGTTGCTGATGAGATGGTTGAACAAACTGTAAATACAATTGTTGAAGCTGCACGTACAGGTAAAATCGGTGATGGTAAAATCTTTGTAAGCGATGTAGATAAAATTATCCGTATTCGTACTGGTGAAGAAGATAACGAAGCTATCTAAGTAGTAGTTGTTTTTCTTTTACCCTGCATATGCTTTTTGCATATGCAAAAACCCTTCCGTTAAAAATTATTTAATCAAAATACAAATTTCTTTTAGATAAACTTCCCTTTAACTTTCAAATAAAAGGGTTTTTATGTCAGAGCTTGATATAAAGTATATTTTAGATACTTTTTTCGCACTTTTCTCAATGGTTTTAATTATATTTATGGTTCCCGGCTTTGCTATGCTTGAAGCAGGACTTGTACGTACAAAAAACGTTTCATCGGTATTAACTGTAAATACAATGATATATGCAGTAGCTTCAATTATGTTCTTATTGGTAGGATATACGATCGCATTTGGATCGTGGGAAAATACATCTATGAGTATTTGGGCTGCATTTTTGTTTCAGATGGCATTTGTGGGAAAAACGGTAAATATAATGAGTGGTGGTGTGAGTGAGCGTGTGCGCATAATGCCTTTAATGTTTTTTACAGTAGTTATGGGTGGTTTTATTTACCCCTTTATAGTAAATATTAGCTGGGGAGCTGATGTTTTAGCAGGTACTTTTTTAGATATAAATATGTATGACTTAGCCGGTTCTACTGTAATTCACTCAACTGGTGGTTGGGCACTTTTAGCTGCAATTATGATCATGGGTCCTCGTAAAGATAGATACAAAGATGGAAAGATTAAAGTTATTCCTGCATCAAACATTCCATTGGTTGTTCTAGGAGCTATGCTGCTTTGGATCGGATGGTTTGGATTTAACGGTGGAAGTGTCGGATCGATCTCTAGTGTAGAGAATGCGGACACAGTTGCTAAAACAATTATGAATACTAACACAGCAGGTTTGGCAGGGGCGATAATTGCTGGTATAATTATGTACTTTAGATATAAACTATTAGATATTACAATGATCTTAAACGGTGCACTCGGTGGACTTGTTGCAATTACGGCAGGACCTGATCTTTACGATATGTATACACCGATATTAATCGGTCTAATCGGCGGTGCATTGGTTGTGTTTGCAGTTCCTGTATTTGATAAGCTAAAACTTGATGATCCTGTTGGTGCACTTTCAGTACACTTGGTAAACGGTATTTGGGGAACTTTAGCTGTTGGTTTATTTGTATCTGATAAAGTTAAAGACTTAAACGGTATTACATTTTTAGGTCAGTTAAAAGGTGTAGCTATTGTAGCTATTTTTGTATTTATTGTTTCATACGCAGTACTTTTTGTAATAAATAAAATAGTAAGATTCAGAGCTGATGATGAAGCACAAGTAGAGGGGCTAGATGTACAAGAAGTGGGTGTTGAAGCATATCCGGAATTTAAACGCGCTATTTAAGTTCAGATATTCCAATTCACTTGTTTTGTCGCTGTTAATACATGCAGTATTAGCAGCGGCAATTTTTATATCTTATAAAGCAATAGTCGCTTACACACACGATCAACAACATCTTTGTGCCTGTTGTACTACTACACAAAAAGTTGAGCAAAAAGAGGTTGTAGAACAAAAGGTTACTGTAAAACAAGAAGAGTCTAATGAGACAAAAGCTGTTGTACAAAATACAGTGCAAAAAGAGGATGCTGATACCCACTGTGAAACGGAAGTTTTAGTGCAAAAATCACCCGAAGAACTTACAGATAAATATCTCTCTTTACATGTAAGTGAAATAGTAGCACTTTTAAAAGAGAACTTTTACTACCCTAGACGTGCGAGAGAACAGGCTATAGAAGGTGTTGTGACTGTTAAATTTACACTCTCAACAGATGCAAAAGTATCTAACATAGAAGTAGTTGAAAGCAAACATGAAATTCTTTCAGATGCTGCAATCGAAACTATCCATAGCTTAGAGGGAAAACTTCCAAAACCGGATGAAGAACTTACTTTAACAATTCCGATAAATTATAATTTGAGATAAAATAAAAAGTTGGTGACCCCAAGGAGACTCGAACTCCTGTAACATGGATGAAAACCATGGATCCTAACCGCTAGACGATGGGGCCACAAATGTAGTAAAAATGGTGTCCCGTGATGGATTCGAACCATCGGCCACATCATTAAAAGTGACGTGCTCTACCAGCTGAGCTAACGAGACATTTTGTTTCTCTTATTTAAGAGGCTGGAATTATAGACAAAAAGAGCATATATGTCAAGAGTTTTCAAAGAAAATAGTGATTTTTATTTAAAAGATCATTTTAGAGAAAATTAAACCTTTTTTAACTACAATCGTTCCACAAAGGAATCAAGAATGAAAAAGGCTTTTTTGACTGCTGTTTTAGCAGCAGTTGCTTTTAGCGGTTGTGCACAAAAAGTGGGTATTCAAGCGTTAGAGCCAGCCCAAGTCGACCGCATCTCTCAAACTAAAAAAATAACAGTTACATATTTTGATAATGATCGTGTAGGATTGTCTGATAAAGTGGAGGCAAATTTAGCAGGTTTTAGACTTGATCGAAAAAAATATTTTACAATAGTCAGCAGAAAAGATTTTAACGATATTATAAGTGAGCAAAAACTGCAAAATAGTGGTTTAGTTGATCCAAAAGATGCTGTAAAGATTGGAAATATGATTGGTGCTCAAGCAATCATTTCCGGCCATGTAAGTTCACCCTCAATTGAAGACAGCCGATTTTATGAACAGCGTGTGCAGTGTGCTAACTCAAAATGTACGGAGTTGTCGTACTACAATGTACGTTGTACAAAAAGGGTTGCAAGTCTTTCCGCAGATATCCGAATTATAGATGTAACAAAGGGAGATATAATCTATGCAGATACTTTAAGCCGCTCAAGTATTAATAAGCACTGTATAGATGATTCTCGAGTATTGCCTTCAAGAGAGATGGCTGGACAGTATTTGGCAAATGAGATAGCTCAAAGTTTTACATACAAACTTACACCACACTATAGACAATTTAACGTCACCCTTTTAGAAGATCCGGATATTGATTATACAGATCAACAAGAGCAACTTTTAGAGGTCTCTTTAAAGTATATAGAACAGGGTAGATACGATAAGGCCGAGAAGCTTTTAATAGACCTTATAGATGCTACAGGACAAAAAAGTTATGTACCTTTTTATAACTTGGGTGTTATAAAAGAGGCAGAGGGAAATTATGACGAGGCAAAAGAGTATTATGGCTACGCAGATAACTTGATGATCGAACCGGTAGAGGAGATCAACAATGCAGTGGTAAGAATAGAGAACTTAATTGAAAAGCGTAAACAAACTATGGAGCAGATAAACAGATGATTAAAGCATTACTTTCGAGTTTCATTTTTATGGCTTTATTGTTAAGCGGATGCGGATCGTCTAAACAATTAGAAGTAACCGCTGTAAAACAAGAACTTCCTGTATGGTATCAAACACCTCCGCTTTCAAACTCTACAACACTCTATGCAATCGGTGAAGGCAGAGATAAAAAAGAAGCAGTTGCAAATGCATTAAATTACATGGCTTCTACACTGAGTGTTTCGATCTCATCAACATATAGAGCTAAAACTACTGTTAAAGAGGGGAGTGTAAACTCTCAAGAGGGTGAATACAATTCAGATATATCTTCAGATGTAAAAAAGATAAGAATAAGTAACTATGAAGTGTTGCAGGCAAAAAGCCTAGGATTTAAAAGATACGCAGTGCTTATTCGATCCGATAAACAAAAACTTTTTAGAAGCTTGCAGCAGGAACTTGATCAATGTGCCTAATACTTTAGTTGTGATGAAAGAGTTGCAAAGTACATTTGATTCAAGTAATTACTTAGAAGCTGTAAATAAACTAGACAAAAAGTATCGCTACTACCTTTCAAATATCAGTTTTTCAGTAAGTTCAAATGTTGAAAACCTTGGCACACCTATAGAAAAAGCATTAAGCAAAAAAAGTTTTCATATAAGTAACAATGGAAGTATGCATTATAAAGTGATAGTAAAGACAACTGTTACTAAAGCAAATGCATACGGTTTCACACTTGCTCGAGCAGAGTTACATATAGTAATGCAAAACTCTAAAGGGGTGAATATAGCTTCAAATGTACTTCATTTAGTAGGACAATCTTCTCAAGGGTACGATGTAGCTAGACAAGATTTAGTGCGACAATTAAATGATAAAATTCAAAAAGATGGGATAGATAAAGTATTAAACCTCAATATTTAGATATTGTTTACCACAAATAACTATACTTACATAAGTTCATATGAAAATAGGTAGAAACTATGATAAGTAAAATTGAAGAAGTAAAAAAAGAGGTTGCAAAAGTAGTTGTCGGTCAAGAAAAAATGATCGATTCACTTTTAATTGCACTTTTATGTGAAGGGCACATCTTGATCGAAGGTGTACCCGGTCTTGCAAAAACTACAACTGTAAATGCATTGTCAAAAGCTTTAGGCTTAGATTTTAAACGTGCTCAATTTACTCCGGACCTTTTGCCGTCAGATATCTTAGGTGCCGAGATCTACGATCCGCAAAACAATCAGTTTAAAATAAAAAAAGGGCCAATCTTTACAAACCTTTTACTTGCCGATGAGATCAACCGTGCCCCTGCAAAAGTGCAGTCTGCTTTGCTTGAAGTTATGCAGGAGAAACAAGTAACTATTGGCGACACTTCGTTTAAACTTGAACTTCCGTTTTTTGTAATGGCTACGCAAAACCCTGTAGAGCAAGAAGGGGTTTACCAACTTCCAGAAGCGCAACTTGATCGTTTTATGTTAAAACTCGTAGTAGGGTATAACACAAAAGAGGAGGAGCTTGAGATCGCAAGACGTATCTCTAGCGGAAACTTTGAAACAATCAATGCAGTTTTAAACAAAGAGGATATTGAAGCGATTAAAGCTGCTATTAAAGAGGTTCATGTTGACGAAGAGGTTGAGAGATATATGATCGAGCTAATCTCAGCTACAAGAGATCCTGAAAGTTATGGTCTCTCTGAGATCAAAGATATGATTCAGTTTGGTGCATCTCCGCGTGTAAGTATAGATATGTTTAAAGCTGTAAAAGCGATGGCATTCATGCGTGGTAAAGATTATGTGACACCTGTGGATGTTGCATACATCGTAAAAGAGTTAATGCGTCACCGTATAGTACTCACTTACGAGGCAGAAGCGGATGGTATCTCAACAGATGAGATTATCCAAAAAGTGCTTGAAATAGTTCCTATTCCATAGAAGGTGTACTTTGTCTAAACTACAGAAGATCTTAGTAAAGGCTCGTCGTCAGGTATTTTCCGAGATGGTTGGAAACAACCCCTCAATATTTCAAGGCGAGGGGTATGATTTTATAGAGCTAAGAGAATATATGGCCGGGGATGATATTCGTCATATTGACTGGAATATTACTGCTAAAATGCAACGCCCATATATAAAGATCTTTCGTGAAGAGCGAGAATTAAATGTTGTAGTAGCTACCATGTTAAACGGAAGTGTACATTTTGGCTCAAAGCGATTTAAACAAGATGTGATTGCCGAACTTGTAGCATTACTTAGTTTTTCTGTTATTAAAAACGGTGATCTTTTAACTACATACAATTTTAGCGATCATCTGATCTCACATCTAAAGCCGAGTAAAAAAGTACACCAAGTACATCGTGCTGTAGAAGAGGTTTTAGAATTTGATCCACTCAATCATAAAGCAGATTATAAAAATATGGCAGATACCTTATTCAAAAGATTGAAAAGAAAATCTTTGATCGTTGTGATTGGGGACTTTTTTGAGTTGCCGGACTTTAGACTTTTGGCAAAAAAACATGAAGTTGTGGCACTTATAGTTCGCGATCATTTAGAAGAACGTCCGCCTGAAATGGGATTTGCATCGTTAGTAGATCCGGAAACAGCTTCAGTTTTAGAGGGTGACTTTAATAAAGCAAGTGTAAATGAATACGCAAAAAAAGTGCAAATTCACGATCGAAAACTCTATGAAACATTAAAAAAACAGCAAGTACGCTTTACAAAAGTATATACAGATGAAAGTGTTGGAGTTGCACTTAGACGTGTATTTGAAGGTAGATAAATATGAATAACACAGAGATACAGTTACATGACATCAAACCTTTAATGGAGATTCAAGAGTATTCTTTTTACTATTTTTTAGCAATTGTTATTGCCGCTTCTATAATACTTTTAGGCGTTTTATATCTTTTGTATAAATATTTTAAAGAGAGAAAAAAATATAATCAAAGAAAAGATCATCTATCGCGTTTAAGTACTCTAGATATGAATAACACTAAACAAACTGCGTATGATCTTACAATGTTTGGAGCAACTTTTAAAGATGACAGTCTAAGACATCTAAAGCATTATGAACTTATGGTTGAAAAACTTGAAAAATACAAATATAAAAAAAGTGTAGAGGAGTTTGATGCAGACACACTTCGACAGATTGATGTGTATAAAGGGATGCTAGATGTTTGATCTCTTTAATGGTATCTATTTTGAATTTCCAAAAATAGCCTTTGTGATCTTTTTTTATATAGCGTGTGAGACGCTATGTAAAATGAGATTACCATCAATCTATTTTCCACACTCTGCACAATTCATTAAAAACTCTATAAGTGCTTCAAAGCTTCTATTTTTTCTAAAATGGCT
>JARRNV010000015.1:0-8572 GCA_037384685.1 Sulfurimonas sp. | reverse complement strand
ACCCTGCAAGTGCTGCAGAACTTCCTTCGTAAACATCAGGTGCCCACGTATGAAATGGTACTAGGGAGAGTTTAAAACCAAAAGACGCTAACATAAATGCAACTGCTACAAGTACATAGCCAATATCTGCATAATTATTGTTAGCAAGCACTAAAGCAATTTTGTTAATCTCAACTGAACCTGTAAGGGCATAAAATATCATGGCACCGAAACTGTAAAAACCAGCTGCTAATGCACCCATTGTAAAGTACTTCACTGCCGCTTCAAAAGATTTATCACGGTTGTGCATAGCGATCATTGTATAAAGTGCTAAAGAAGCTGTCTCTAATCCAACAAAAACAAGAATCAAGTTATCAGATGAAACCATAAACTGGAATCCACCAATCATAAACATAAATAACGCAAAAAATTCCGGATAAGAGAATTCATGGAAACGTTTATGTGTTAATGCCAACGGTATAAATAACATAGACGCAACTACAATAATAAACTGTGATAGTATAGATAAACCATCGATCAGCATCAGATCAAATACACCTAACGTAATACCACTTTGTGTAAAGATTTCGCTTGAATCAATAAGTGCTATAAAATCCATACCTAAAAACAATAAAGAGAGTACTACATATAAACTCTTATGAAGACCACCTTTAAATAGATCAACAACTAAAATAAGCAGTGCACCAACTATAGGAATTAACATAGGTGCTAAAGTCATTAAATTTAATGACTCTACCGGGATATTGATTGGTGATAACATTAGTGTACCTCCTGAGTAGAAGATTTTGCAACCACAACTACTTCTTTTGTCTTAATTAAATTTGGAATTCTCTCTTTAGCTAAATCTGTTTGTGCTTTATTGTGCATTAATTGAACTATAGCTTTTACAGAGTTATCGATTGGTCCTAAAACAGGTTTAGGATATACACCTAACCAAATAGTGATGATCGATAATGGGATAAGTGCCAATAACTCACGTTTACTTACATCAGGAAGATCTTTATTTTCCTCTTTAATCTCATTTCCAAAGAACATTTTTTTATATGCCGAAAGCATATAGATAGCACCAACGATAATAGCAGTTCCTGCTAGTAAAGTTAGGATGTGAGACTGTTGATAAAAACCTAGTAAACTTAAAAACTCACCAACAAAGTTGATAGTAAGCGGCATACCTACTGAAGCCATTAACATAATTCCAAATATAGTCGCATATCTAGGCATAACGTTTGCTAAACCGCCAAACTCGCTCATCATCTTCGTATGACGTCTATCATAGATAACACCGACAAGTAAGAATAGAGCACCTGATACAACACCGTGTGCAATCATTAAAAAGATTGAACCAGAAATACCTTCAACATTTAATGCAAATGTACCAAGGATAATAACACCCATGTGTGAAATCGAAGAGTAAGCAACAACTTGTTTTATATCTTCTTGTGCATACGCAACCATTGCAGTATAGATGATCATAATGATCGCAATAATCGCGATTGGTACCATAAAGAATGCTGATGCATCCGGGAATAACGGTAATGAGAAACGGATAAACGCATATGTACCCATCTTAAGTAGTATAGCTGCTAATATTACAGAACCGATAGTTGGTGCTTGACCGTGCGCATACGGTAACCATGTATGGAACGGGAACATTGGAACTTTGATCGCAAAACCAAGGAAAAATGCTACAAATAACCACAACTGGAATGTCTCAGGTAAAATAAGTCTATACCAATCTAAAATTGCAAAACTCCATGTACCCGTTGCTTGATAGTAGAAAAATGCCATAAAAAGCATACCAACAAGCATTACAAGTGAGCCTGCAAATGTATACAAGAAGAACTTAATAGATGCGTATATACGAAGTGGTCCACCCCATGCACCAATAATATATACCATTGGTACAAGTGAAAGCTCCCAAAATACATAAAACACAAGTGCATCTAAAGCAGCAAATACACCTACCATTGTCATATGTAAGAACAGTAATGTAATAATCATATTCTTAACATTTGGCATTTCAGTTAGTGAAGCAATTCCAATCATTGTGAAAAATGATGCTAAGATAATAATAAAGAGTGAAATACCGTCTACACCTAATGTATAGTTAATACCATACGCCGGTACTAATGGCAGATGCTCCATAAATTGCATACCAGAAACATTTCCATCAAATGCAAACCATAACCATAATGAAAGTGCAAACTCCACAACAGCTACACTTACACCATAAGCACGAATACTCTCTTTTTGGATCATAAACCCTAGTATTCCCGCTAATGCTGGAAAGAAAATTAAAATCGATAAAATATGATCTACCATCTTACATAACTCCTAAACCTGATAAGATCGGTTTGATCACATCAGAATATCTAACTGCTAAGCCAAAAACTACAGCTAAAGATAACAGTCCAATAGTACCTGCTACCATCCATTTTAACATCGTAGAAAGATTTCCACTTTGCATACCTCTAGTATTTTCACCTGTACTGTAAAGAACTCCAGCAATTCCATCAACCGTTGCATCAACAATTTTAAGATCAATTTTTTTCCAAAATAGCTCTGAAATCTCTCTGTATGGTTGTACTAAATATTTCTCATATGCATATGGAATATAGTACTGGTTAAATAAAACTTTGTAACAAAGTCTATTTTCCATTTTACTTGTACCATCCGGAACAGTTTTCCAAGATGAGTATTTTTTATATGCAAAAAGTACTGCTGCGATAACAAATAATTGAGTACCGATTGTCATACTCCAGTAAATTACAAGATGATGAATATGATACTCATACGCCGGTAATAATTTTGTTACTAACTCAAAGTACGATATTTTTAATGAACCTGCAATAACTGCTAAAATCAATAACGGACTCATCGCTACAAGCATAAACTTATATGCTTCGTGAGGATGGATACCAAATAGTTTGTAACGCTCTTCACCATGAAAGATAAGAGCTACTAGTCTAAATGAATAGAATGCTGTTAAACCTGCAGTGATTAATAATACCGAGTAGATAATATAGTGATGCTCAACAAATGCAGCCTCTAAAATAAGATCTTTTGAGAAGAAACCGGCAAATGGGAAAATACCAGCTAAAGCTACAGAAGCTAACGTCATCATAATAAATGTCCACTTCATAACTTTCTTAAGTCCACCCATTTTAAACGGATCAAGCTCATCATGCATAGCGTGCATAACATTACCTGCACCTAAGAATAATAGTGCTTTAAAGAATGCGTGCGCCATAAGGTGAAAAAGTGCCACCCAATAAGCTCCAAGTCCAGCAGCTGCAAACATATACCCTAACTGTGAAAGTGTAGAATACGCAATGATTCTTTTCATATCGCGGTTAACAAGTGCCATAGATGCCGCGAAGATCGCAACAAATGCACCAAGAGATGCAATAAATAACCCTACATTAGGAATTAAATCATACAGTTCATTTGCTCTAATTACTAAGTAAACACCGGCAGTAACCATTGTTGCCGCGTGGATAAGTGCAGAAACTGGAGTTGGACCCTCCATCGCATCAGCAAGCCATGTATGTAATGGAAACTGTGCAGATTTACCCATAGCACCGATAAATAGGAAAATACCAATCCAAACAAGAGTAGCAGTATCAAGGTGTGCCATTGCAGTAAATGCTTCATGGTACTGTAATGAACCTGTATTCCAATATATTAAGAAGATACCGATTAACATACCAAGGTCAGCGATACGGTTCATAATAAACGCTTCATTAGCTGCCCAAGTTGCGATCTCTTTATGGTACCAGAATCCAATTAGACCCCAAGAACAAAGACCAACACCTTCCCAACCAATGAAAAGACCGGCAAAGTTGTCACTCATAACAAGAACCATCATAGAGAATACGAAAGCCGATAACCAAGCGAAGAATCTGTTAAACCCTTTATCGTGATCCATGTACCCGATAGAGTAGATATGTACAATTGTTGAAACAAGTGTGACAACCATCATCATAATAACTGATACTTCATCCACTACAAATCCAAATGGAATATAAAGATCACCTGTAGCCATCCATGTCATCATTTCAACATGAACCGGCTCACCACCGCCAAGTATGTGCACTAAAAGGATAGAACTACTTACAAATGATGTAAATATTAGTAAACTTCCCACAATACCGGTGAAAGTTTTCTTTGGAGTCGCTGTAAAAAGCGCTGAGAACAAAGAACTTACCAGTGGTGCAAAAAGTGCAATGTATAAATATTTTTCCATATCTTATCCCCTCATACTTGCCATAGTATCTAAGTCAATATTGTTATGACGTTTATGCCATACAATTAAAAGACCAAGTCCAACTGCAACTTCACTCGCTGCAATAGCAATAACAAAAAATGCAAACATCTGACCAGTTAGGTCACCATAATAGTGTGAAATAGCAGCAAAAGATACATTCACAGCATTAAGTAAAATCTCTGTCGAGAAAAACAGTAAAAGCAGGTTCTTTCTTCTCATAACACCCGCTAAACCAATAGCGAATAAAATTGTAGATAGAACAAGATAATGATTTAAACCTATTTCCATCATGAAAGCACCTTTTTATTTTTTTCTTCTAGCTCAAGAATCTCATCAGCATTCATCATTGTAAGTGAAAGATCCATTTTCTTACCAGCTAAGATAATACCTGCAATCATTGCTACCAAAAGCATTACAGCTGCTACTTCAAACGGGATAAGATATTTTGTAAAAAGTACAACACCCACTTGTTGCGTATTTCCAACATCTTGAAGCTGTGGAGCAAATGCCATCATATTGTCAGACACGATTGGAGCTGCAAAAATAGCTACTACTAAAACAGCTGCTAATGCACCCATACCAACTACGATATATTTATTCCCCTGATGCTCTTTCACTTCTCGAGTTGTATCAAAGAACATCATACCAAAAGCATAAAGAGCCATAACAGCACCTGTATAAACGATAATTTGTATCGCACCTAAAAAATCAGCACCAAGGATAAAGAAAAATGCCGATATAAAAATCATTCCCGCTGCCAATGCAGTTAATGCATATAACGCATGTGATGTTGTTACTGTAATAAAAAACATCGCAATTGTTAAAAATGCAAACAAGTAAAACGCTACCGATTCAAACATAATCTAAACTCCTTAATATGCTAGAGGTGTTTTTTTAACACGCTCATCTTCATGTGGTGTGATAGCACCGAAACCTTCAAACTCTTTTTGAGCATTTGCTTTCATGGTGTCTAATGGTGTTAACATATCATCATAAAGGATGAAATGTTCTCTTTGATCACTTGCATTTTCATACTCACCGCCGTGTGTAATTGCAAGCTCTGGACAAACTTCTGCACAATAACCACAGAAGATACAGCGTCCTAAATTGATCGAATACTCTGAAACCTCTTTTCTTTGGTTCTCATCATAACTTGTCTCCATACGGATACAGTTAGAGATACAGATCTTCTCACAAAGACCACATCCGATACATCTTTCAGTATCAGATTCCCAAAGGCGTTTCATCTCATGAACAGCACGGTATCTTGGACCTATAGGCATCTTTTCAGCCGGGTATTGTACAGTGTGAATATCAAATCTGATCATCTCACGAAGTACTACCCATAAACCTACAAAAAGCTCCCCTTTAAAAGTTCTTTTTGCAACTCTTACAAATTTACCCCATGGTGTTGTGGGATAATCTTCAATATCAACTAAATAGTAATCACCTTCAGTTACATTTCTATCATTAAATGGTTGTAAACTCATTCATATCCCCCTAAAACATCATCACAAAACCAGTGATTACAACGTTAATCACTGCTATTGGCATAAGCACTTTCCAACACAACCACATAAGTTGATCCGGTCTTACATCCGGCCATGCAGCTCTAGTCCATAAGAAAAAGAAGAAGAAAAACGCAACTTTTGCTAATAAACCTAAAGCTCCAAGGAAACTACCATCTCCGTATCCACCTAAGAAGATAAGTGGAATAACAAATGAGATGAAGAACATATTTGCATACTCACCGATGAAGAAAAGACCCCATCTCATACCAGAGTATTCTGTACCAAAACCGTCAATAATTTCGTGGTCATTTGCAATTAAGTGAAATGGTGTACGTCCAGTTTCAGCAAATGCTGCGATCCAAAAAAGTACAAATGCCACAGGTTGGCTCCATACGATCCACTCTGAAATTCCACCAGCTTGATACTCATTAAAATCAATTAATGAAAGTGAACCAACCATCATAATAGGTGCAAGTAAAGATAAACCTGTTACTACCTCGTAAGAGATAAATACTGCGGCTGTACGAGCAGCAGAGATAAGTGAAAACTTATTCGCTGAAGCCATACCACCAAGTAAAGGTCCATAAAGACCAACTGCCATAACACCTAAGATGTATAAAATAGCAATGTTAATATCTGAAACGATTGGATGAACTTCATATCCGAAAATCGTAAAAGATGGTAAAAATGGAATAGCAGCTGCCGCCATAAATGCAGTTGCAGCAGTAATTACCGGAGCAATCTTAAAGATCTTAGCAACTACACCCGTTGGGATAATATCCTCTTTTGTAAAAAGCTTAATACCATCCGCACCAACTTGCAGTAAACCGAAAGGACCAACATTAACAGGTCCCAAACGGCGTTGCATAAATGCCAGTACTTTTCTTTCAAAGTACGTACCAATACCAGCTAATGCTGAGAATACTAATAAAATTGCAACAATTTTAATTATTGTTTCTATTAAATATGCACTATCCATACACTACACCTTTTCTATCGAAGCTGAATTAAAACGGTATCCGTCAAATAAAGCCTCTGAATTTAATTTTGAATCAAACGTAGGAAGTACTACAATTGAACCAGATATTTTGTTATCGCTTACAATAGCAGCCGTAAGCTCTGCTTTGTCAGTTTTTACTTTTACCATATCACCTTCATTGAAATCTGAGTTAGATAAAAATTCTTCTGACATATATACACCACTTACTTCATCAAGTTCAGTAGCTTTGTTTGTGAAACTATTAAATTGTCTTACAGGATTAGCAAGATAAATTATACTACCTTCTAACTTGCCTTCGCTGAATTTATCTACACTTTCATCGCCAGAAGGGGTAACTGCTACATTTTCTAACACATACCCTCTTACCTCTGTACCGTCATTTTCATAATGGTTAGGAAGAGTGTCAAACTCTAAAGATTTGAATCCTTTTACAACTGGTAGTTTTACAGTATAATCAATTACATTCTCAGCTTCAAATCCAAGAGCATTTGCAATATCGTTTAACTCGTATCCGTTATAAGCAACTGCAGCATTCGTTGGATTTACTCTTTTGTTGATTGATGTAAGAGTTCCCTCTTGTTGATTGATTGCCGGCATATCAAGGTCACCGCCACCTAAAGCCGAAAGAGTGAAATCTGCTTTTGTATTGTAACCGATTGTATATGAACCGACTGTATCGTCAAGATCACAAATAAGACTAACACCTAATGTGTTTGTAAGTGTTGGAATCATTGTAACTTCAAAATTTGAGTATTTTTCAATAAGTGCTACAAGACGAGCTAAGTTTTTAGAGTTTGGATGATTATACAAATCAGGTCCAACCATTAAAGCAAATGTTTCCGCTTTTTTAAGGTTTTTCTCTAATGTTTCCATAAATTTATCGTCAGCACCAAGAAGCTCTAAGAGTTTGTTTTCATCAACAACTACTTCTTTTTCAACTTTCTTCGGTACCATTTTTGACTTCTCTATTTCAACCTCTTCCTCTTCTCCTGTCTCTTCATTAACTTTCATCTCTTTAACGATCTCAACAACTTTCTCTTTTATTGTCTCTTCAACCGTTATAGTTTTTTCTTCATGGAAAGAGTTTAAATACTCAGCAACATCGTTTGGCATTGCTTCTTTATCACCGAAAAGATCAAGAACTAAGTAAAGTGCTATCTCTTCTTGTAGTGGAGCATGTTCGACAGTCATTATAGATTTGCCAAGACCTTCAATAATTGGATCTTTTACAGGATGGAAGTAAAGTCCAGCTCCTTTATTTACAGTCATAGAGTTGTTGAGTGCATATCTTGCATTTGGATTATCGGTTTTTAATGCTGATCCGACAGAAACGATGAAATTAGAATTCATTGTTACTTTAAGATCTCCACCGTAAAGTGATTTTCCGCTTACTTCAGAGTAATTTTTTAAGAATGTTTGGAATGCTTTTGCCTCATTATTTACAAGTTTGTAACCGAACTTCTCTTTCATAGCTTGTAAGAGATATGCTTCTTCATTTGTGATCGTAGAAGTAAATGCAATAGTGTCAGCTTTTTTGAATGCCTCAACAGCATTAGCAAATGCTACTTCATCTTTTGTTGCAGCAGCATTTTGGTAATCAAAACCATATCTACCAGCACCACATAAAGATACATAATTCCACTCATTCATAACACGATAAATTTTATCTGTATCATCATTTAAACTTGTATGTTTTACATCATAAGAGATCTGACATCCTGCAGAACAGTGACCACAAGTAGCTGGAACTTGGTTTAATTCCCACGCATTTGATTTATATATAAAGTGTGTATC
>JARRNV010000014.1:0-11850 GCA_037384685.1 Sulfurimonas sp. | reverse complement strand
TTTCACTTGTTTTTAATCCACCGTCAATATCACCCATCGAATCATTAGCATACTCATCTGGAACAGCCACAGTTTTAGAAGCATACGACTCGATCTTAGTAAGTGCTCCGTAGTAATCGGCTATGGTTTTTTTAGTCTCCTCTGAGATGTCAAAGTCATCTGAGAGCAAGTTGCTTAGATCAAACTCTTTGATCTCATTTTTATCTGGTTTGTATTTTGTTAAAAGTGCTTGTGCATTACCTTGTCGCTCACTAAAACCTTGTTCATTTTTATCTCCTTGGATCAAAGAGTGGAGTATGTGGGAGTTAAGAGCATTTACAAAATGTTTGTGTATAGGGAGTGTAAATATCTCTGTATAAAACTCCTCTTCAGAGAGTTCATTTTTTAGATCGACATAGTGTTCTAAAAGAGAGACTATATGTTTGGCTTTATTTGTAAAAGGGGAGCTTATAACCGCTTCTGCATCAAGACGGCTTTTAGTATCCATAAAAGTAAAAAGCAGTCCCATCATGGTGTTTAGCGACTCTCTCATATGGAGTGTAGAGTCAAACTCTTTCAACTCTTCATACGCTTTAAAGATCTGCTTAAACTCAGCTGTTTGTGAAACTTCTACCCCTTTTGTGAGTATATCTTTGGGATTGAGTTTTGCTTTGTAAAACTCACTAAAACTTTTTGGTATATAAAGGTTATTGAAAAAAGCTTGGGGAGATTTTATATTTGCAGTGTCAAACGAACACTCTTGGTTTATAGTATCTATATTCTCAAACTGATCAAGTAGTTTATTTTCTCTGGAGCATATCTTTGCATAAGAGTGTTTTTGAGATGTGATCATATTTTGCACGTTTTTAATGTTGTCATCACCTATAGCAGGGAGTGGACGAGCATTTTTGAGTGTAATATAAAACTCTTTTGCAGTGTCGTAAACTCCTGTAGCTTTTGCCTCTGCTTCGTACTCTTTAGAGAAAAACAGAGCAAACACCAAAAGTGCCAACATATCCGGTGCACTTTTTTGGTGTGCTGTATACTTATCATCCTCTTCATTATCAAGGATCAAGTAACCGTAATTTACATCTCTTATAGGCGATCTCCCTTGATCGTATCTTCTGCGTATAAAAACATTTTCTCTTTTTACACTCTCAAAAGTTACTAAACCTACATACTTAGTTGTTAAGTTATTTGCAGAGATGATGAACTGATCTTCATTATAAAGGTGAGATTCTCTATGCCCTCTATTGTTTACCACACCGTCAAGTACATTTTTAAAAAAAGACTTGTTTATAAACTTTACTTGATTAAGATAATTCAGAGCTGTATGATATGCCGGATCGATGATCTTGTTAAGCGCGGTTATATCATTTTTCCCTTTATTGATCTTGTTTGCAAACTTTCCTTCACACACCTCATCTGCTAGTTTACGGTAGAGTCTTTTTAATTTTTTTAGATCAGCATCATACTTGCTTTGTTCATCTTTAGATACATAAAAGTAGTCTATTTGATTACTTACTGCATATAAATAAGAATTTTTCTTTTTTAGTTGGTTTAAGTGAATATCATTGTTACTAAAAGATGTTTTATAGCTTCGCTCGTAAATATTAAATAGATCTTCTGCTTCTCCAATAGGGTCTACAATAGTTGCGACACTATCGAGCGGATAGAGTTTAAAGTCTGTGCTTTTACCTTCGGCTTCAGCTTCTTTTACTTTCTTTTCATGCTCCTTTAGAGGATCATACTCTTTTTGAAGTTTAAAACTCTCTTCACTTATTTCGTTTGTGTTTATCGATGAAGGGTCTTTTAAAAAGAAACTTTTGTCATCTTTGTTTGTATCTGTCGGATCAAACGCTACTCCCGTAAAGTTATTTAATGCTTGGGTTCGTTTCGTTTGATCACTGCTTAGTTGTATGTTGGAGTAAAATATAGCTACAGGTTCTCCATCATACAAAGGTATGTATGCTCTCTCAACATTTTTTTCATCTTTGTAAACTATATCTTTAAAGCTCTCTGCATAGAGTGAACCTCTGCTTATAATTCTATACTCGTTTATACTCTCATCTGCTAGTTTTACATATACAAAAGCCAAAGTGAAAGGAACTTTTTTCTCACGGATGAGAACGTTGGTATCCATAGTTCCATAGTAAGTTTTTATATCTTCAAAAGATCGTGAAGGTCGAAGAGGTTTATATATCTTTTTCAAGAAAGCATTTTTCGATTCTCTCAAAAGGTGGAGTCTATACTGCTCTTTTTGTTCTTTTTCTTTTACCTCTTTTACAGCTTCTTCTGTCGGTTCTTCCCCTTCTACAGAGTTGTTCGCAGATGATTTTTTTGCTGTAGCGGAATTAGAGTTTGCCCGTGATTCTACAACCAAAGAAGCCCCTTGATCAGTTAAACATCCTGAGACATCGAGCGCATAAGTACCACTTGCGCCTACAACATTAGACTCAGTCATAGCGTCAGATATTGCAGATACACAAGTACAAGGAGTATAAGGGACTGGACAACCACTGATCGCAGCACCTAGTATATCTACCGTAAAGTTAGGTTTTAGTCCTCCAATCGTACGTATAGAATCTGTTGAAGGATGCACTACGGTTCCTCCGTGTGCACATTTTATAACACATGATTCGGTCAATACTTTACGTCCCATAACTTTTTCCTTTTAAAATTAATAATTATTTTTAACAATTTAAAATTTATTTCATATCATACCACTTTTGAGTAAATGTATTATATTCTATTAGAAATAAGATGTATTTAAACTAAATTTAACTAAAGTAATGAAAAATTAAAATATTATTTTTAATTAATAAAAATTAGATAACGAGAAAGAAGAGATTTGGAAGCTATTTTAGTTGACATTGCAAAGGATAATCCAGTTGGTATAGATCTCAAGTATGACGATACTTTTTTAGAGATAGAACAAGAGATAGATAAGGACTATAGTCTAAATGAAGAATCTACAAACTGGGAAATCGTTCAAGATAATTGTTATGACTTTTTAAAAGTGCGTTCAAAAGACTTCAAAATTGCTGTGTGGTGGATTTTTTCCAATTGGAATCAAAACAATTGGGATGGATTACAACACTCTTTAATCGTCTTCAATCAATTTATAGAAAAGTACCATCAAGATTTTTTTCCAAAATCTATAAAAGCAAGACAAAATGCTTTGATGTAAAACAGAAAATTAAAAAAGTTGAAAAGAGTGAAGAGTCTATAACCTCTATATCTTCAGAAGATGATGCAAAAAAAGTTTTTCAAAATTTAAAAAAATCGGCATCAATGTTAAGTGAATACTATAGAAAGGAGAATCCATTTGATTTAAAAGCATTAAGAATTACAAGGTTTCTTTCTTGGATAGGGATAGATGACTTACCTGTAAAAAAAGATGGGGTTACTTTTATAAATCCTCCATCTGAAATGACAATGATGAAGTTCAACGAATATTTGGAAAACAATGAAAAAGAGGAAGCTTTTACATTTTTACAAAGTATTTTAGAACGTTCACCATATTGGTTAGATGGACATTATCGTTCAGTTGAAATGCTAGAAGAGTTTGAAAAAACACAAGAAGCACAAGAGGTAAAAAATGCACTTATCGCCTTTGTGAAATCTCATGAAGGTATAGAGCAACTTAGTTTTAAAGATGGGACACCGTTTTTATCTAATCCACTTCCAATTGAAACCAGTTCAATAGAAGTAGAAACCTTACCGACAAACCAAGAAAAAGATTTTACACAAAAAGTAAAACAAATTATTAAAAACCATCAAGAAAAGGAGGCTATAAAGTTACTTCAAAACGAATACGAAACAGTTTTAAGTTATGAAGAAAAATTCAAGTTGAGATTAGAGGTTGTCAAAGAAAGTTCTATTAAAAAGCACTCCAATGTATTGTTGGCCTTATTAGAAGGACTTGAAAAAGACGTTGATAAATATCATCTTGAAGAATGGAATCCTGACCTTGCTTTAGAAGTGTATATGTTACTTATAAAGCATTTTGATGGTCAAAAAGATAAAAAAGAAAAATTTGACAAAGCTTATGACAGGTTGTCTAAAATCAACATTGCACAAGCATTAAATTTAAAATAAGGAGAAATAAATGAAACAGTCAGAATCACCAAAAGAGAGAATTAACGTCACCTATAAACCAGCAACAGGTGACGCTTTAGAAGAGATAGAAATCCCGTATAAAGTTACAGTACTCGGAAACTATAATCCAAATGCAGAGAAACTGCCTATTGAAGATAGAAAAGTAATTAAAATTGACAAAAACAATTTTAATGATGTTTTAAAAGAGCAAAACTTATCGGTCTCATTTGATGTTCCAAGTAAATTGACAGATGATGAAGATGCATCTTTAAATGTTGATCTAAAAATTAACAGTATGAAAGATTTTTCACCTGAAAGTATTGTTGAAAATGTAGAAGAATTAAAAGTTTTAATGGAACTAAGAAAATCTTTAGTAGCGCTAAAAGGTCCTTTAGGGAATGTCCCTGCATTTAGAAAAGCAATCGAAGATGCCATCTCTGACAAAGAAGAAAGAGACAAATTAATGGGCGAATTAAATTTAAAATCTGAATAAGGATAATATAGATGTCAGTAGAAGCAACAGCAACAAGTAACGAAGTAGTAAACGGTGGTTTATTAGATAGCATTATTGCACAAACAAGTATTACACAAGAGGATGATACATACTCTGTTGTAAAGTCTGGTGTAGGTGCACTAATAGAGGAACTTATTCAATCTGAAAATCCGGATGAAAAAGTAAATAAAGCAGTTATCGATAAGATGATCGCTGAAATTGATGCAAAAATCTCTGCACAAATGGATGAGATCTTACACCATGAAAAATTCCAAGAGTTAGAGTCTAAATGGAGAGGTTTATACTTCTTAGTTGAAAAAACAGACTTTAGAGAAAACATCTTAATGGAGATGATCAATGTTACAAAAGAAGATCTTATTGAAGACTTCGAAGATTGTTTAGATATTACTCAAACAGGTTTATATAAACATATATACACAGCAGGTTATGGACAATTCGGTGGTGAACCAGTTGGAACAATCGTAGCTGATTTTGAGCTTTCACCTTCAAATGTTGATATGAAGTTTTTAACAAAAATGGCTTCAATTTCAGCTATGTCACATGCTCCACTAATTACGGCTGCAGGACCTAAGTTTTTCGGTTTAGATTCTTTTGAAGGGTTACCGAATCTAAAAGATTTAGAAGATGTTATGAATTCTCCACAGTTTGCAGCTTGGAAAGGTTTTAGAAAGAATGAAGACTCTAGATATGTAGGGATGACACTTCCAAGATTCCTTTTAAGAGCACCGTATGATCCGGAAGATAACCCAATTTCAAAATTTGTTTACCAAGAAGATGTTTCTGCATCTCACGAAAACTATCTTTGGGGAAGTACTGTATACACACTAGCAAGTAAATTAACTGATTCTTTTGCAAACTATAGATGGTGTACAAATATTATTGGTCCAATGAGTGGTGGTGAAGTAAGAGACTTACCGGTACATACTTTTGAAAGTATGGGTGATATTGAGATGAAAATTCCAACGGAAGTACTTGTTTCAGATAGAAGAGAATACGAACTAGCTCAAGAAGGTTTTATTCCACTAGTTATGAGAAAAGGAAGTAATTCTGCTGCATTCTTTGCTGCAAACTCGGCACAACAACCAAAAATATTTGCAGATACTCCAGAAGGTAACGAAGCTGAACTTAACTACAAACTAGGAACTCAATTACCATACCTTTTTGCAGTAACAAGAATGGCACACTATATCAAAGTTCTTCAACGTGAACATATCGGTTCATGGAGAGAAAGAGATGATTTAGAGCGTGAACTAAATAAATGGGCAAAACAATATGTTGCAAATCAGGAAAATCCAAGTGCAGAAATTAGAAGTAAAAGACCATTTAAAAAGATCCAAATTGATGTTGAAGACATTGAAAAAGATCCGGGTTGGTATAAAGTAAAAATTGCTTTAAGACCTCACTTCAAATATATGGGTGCTAACTTCGAACTATCTCTAGTTGGAAAACTGGATAAAGATTAATGTTTAAGAGGAGTTTATTTGAGCGTTTAACGCCTGAACAACATATAGATGTTCAAGAAGGAGGTGAAGATACTTTGTATACCTCTATAGCTTTAAATTTGTCTCGAATATTCTCCACCAATGCAGGAAGCGCTGAAATTGCATCCGACTACGGAAGACCTGACTTAGACAATATGAATTTAACAGTAAATGAGTCTCTTAATGCTATACAACAAAATTCAAGACTCACTATTATGAAATATGAGCCTAGACTTTGTAATGTTCATGTAAGTATGGATAAGAAAAATTTACAACGTAATGAGATGAGTATCTATATTCAAGGGTATGTAAAAATCAATAAAGAGATGAGAAAAATGAGTTTTCGAGCTAATCTTTTTAAAAATGGTGGAGTTAAAATAGAAAAATATGGAATTTAACGATTACTATAGACAAGAGCTAAGCGCTCTAAGAGTCGAAGGGACAGAATTTTCAAAGAAAAACCCCGGTTTGTCCACTTTTTTGGCAAGAGAGGGACAAGATCCTGATGTAGAAAGACTTTTAGAGGGATTTGCTTTTTTAACAGGTCGATTGAGACAACAAATAGACAGAGAATTACCTGAAGTTGCTCATACACTTGTACAATTGTTATGGCCGAACTATGTTCGTTCAATACCTTCATATACTATTATTCAATACGCACCGTTAAAAGATAGGTTCGATACGGTTTTAGTAGAAAAAGGGACAAAAATACTTAGCAAAAGTGTCGCTAACGGTATTCAGTGTCCATTTAAAACTGCCTATGACACGGAAGTTATGGCATTAGATATAAAAGATATGAACTATTTTGTCCATGGTGATAAAAGTTCAATAGAACTTGATTTAGAGATGACTGCTTCAGGTTCGTTAGATGATCTAAACCTGAATAAGCTTCGCTTCTTTCTTGGAGGTTCAAAATTCGTAGCTAAAGATCTTTATATGTTTTTAACTCGTTTTCTTGAAACTGTGGAGATAGAAGTTTACAGTAGTAATGATGATGAAGATAGTAAGAAAATCACTTTAGATACATCTTCTTTACAAGCTGTAGGCTTTCAAACAAATGAAAGACTAGGTACTTACCCCTTAAATGTTTTTGATGGTTATACACTTTTACAAGAGTATTTTTGTTATCCAAATAAGTTTTTATTTGTAGACTTTATAAATTTAGACAAAATAAACATTATAGGAAAAGAGTTTTTAAAAAGAGCCCGCTCATTTACTATCCACTTTCGTTTTTCTAAACGATTAGAAAGTAATGAATCGCCTACTAAAGAGACATTTTCTTTGTATTGTACACCGGCGATCAATCTTTTTGAAACAGAGGCTGTTCCAATTAGAAAGAATGAAACGCAAGATGAGTATTTAGTAGTACCTTCAGATATATCAAGAGAGCACAGTGAAGTATACTCTATAGATAGTGTACGAGGCTGGATAGAAGCAACAAGCAGATATGACGACTACCAACTTTTTGAATCTTTTGAACATAATGATGATGCACAATATTATTCAACTAGAGTAAAGTTATCAATGGATGGGGAAAGAACAAACTCTTATCTTCGATTTGCTTCAAACAACGGTGCAGAAGAAAATATAGAAAATTCTAACAGTACAGTTTCTGTTGAAATCACATGTACAAATAGTAATACGCCAAACGAAACTTTGTTGTTAGGTGATATAAACTTACCTGATCCGCTTTCAACTACTGAAAAGTTGAAATTTCAAAATATAACTATACCATCATCTTCTTATCCTCCTCCGTTAAATGGAGATTTTTTGTGGAAAGTTATCTCAAATATGTCATTAAACTATCTGTCATTAGAGAATATTGAAGCGTTAAGAAAAATTATTGAAACATATGATTTTATAGGTCAGAATGATATTAAGCAAAGAGAAAAAACATCTGTAATGCTTCAAGGATTAAAGTCTATTCAGTATAAAACTACAGAGATGATGGATAAAGGGTTCCCTTTAAGAGGCATAGAAGTTTCTATAGTACTTGATCCTAAAAAATTTGAATGTCTCGGCGATGCCTACATCCTTTGCGCTATTTTGAATGAGTTTTTAGCTTTATATGGAAATATAAACTCTTTTCATCAACTGAATGTAGATATGCTTGATGAAGAAACTTTTAGATGGAAACCAAAAATGGGAACAGAGGTTCTAGGGTAAATGGTAGATATCGCTAATATTAATCAAAAAGTTGGATTAAAAACAAAAAAATACTCTTTGCCTCAGGCTATGAGGGTTACTTTATACTATTTAAAGCATATATATAGAACTACCGACTATACAATCTTGCATAAAAAAATTCGTTTTCAAGGTAATCCTTCTCTAGCTTTTCAAAAAAGTGAGGTTGATACAATAGAGTTTTTTGAGGATGAAGTAGCAGGTAAACGTGTCATAGTAACTGTGAATTTTTTAAGTCTTTTTGGAAGTTCTTCACCACTTCCTAGCCATTACAGTGAACTCGTTTTAAGAAGCTTTGAAGGGGATCAAACTTTATACGATTTTTTGAACCTTTTCAACCATAACTTACAACGCTTTATATATCCAATATGGGAAAAACAGCGATACTACGTCAAGTATAACAAAGATTTAAACGATGGATTTTCAAAATATTTACTTGCAATTTTAGGACTATATTCAAATTTTGGTCAAAAACAAAATAAATTAAATTTTCGTAAAGTTATGCCTTATATAGGAATTTTAAGTATGCGCCAAAAATCGGCGGGGACACTTACTTCTATATTAAGACACTATCTTGGGTTTAATGAAATTGAAATTATGCAATGTATCAAAATGCGTTCTGAAATTCCTACTTGGCAATATGCAAGATTAGGTAAAGAGAATGTACAGCTTGGCGTAAATTTATCGATAGGTGAATTTCTTATTAACAAAACTTCAAAGTTTAGAATTTTATTAAAAAATGTAACAGTAGATGATATGTTGAAATATAGTGTACATGGGGAAAAAATGGATGAATTAAACGATTTGATCTCTTTTGCTTTTAACGAACCTCTAGATTATGATGTTTGTATGGAGATCCAAGAAAAAGAAAAAATTAAATGTGTTTTAGATGAAACAGACAAAAGATATATAGGGGTTAATAGCTGGATCGGCGAACCTCTAGGAAATGAACAAATTGTTATCGCACAAAAAGGTTAAATATGAAATTTGAAATACGTGAACTAATTAATGCATTAGATGAAAAAACAAAATTACATCTACAAAATGCAGCATCAAGATGTATCGAACGATCCGGTAATGAGATATTGATTGAAGACTTATTGTTTGTAATGTGTGAAGATGAAGCTTCTCTTTTTAATGCTGTTATGACACATTATAAAATCGATATTGAAACAATGATCGAGGCATTACAACATGGGGTAAAAACAGAAACTACAGAAAGTAGCAGTCCTGTTTTCTCAAAACTATTGATAGAATTACTCGAAAACTCATTTTTAATAGCAAAAATGCAGCTAAATGTTACAGAAATTTCCGATGCTGCAATTCTATTATCGTTATTTGATAACGGGATGAAATACATCAATACAAAATACTTTCAACTTCTTCAAGATATACCTTACGAAGAGTTAAAAAGCCTTATTGAAGGTTTAAATGAAGAAGCGGTACAAACCGGTGAAGCACAAAGAGATCAAAAAATTAAAAAGCTTAAATCTTCTGCAGAACTTGACAAATACACAACAAATTTAACACAACTTGCAAAAGACGGCGAAATTGATCCTGTACTTTGTAGGGATGACGAGATCAAACAAGCTTTAGATATTTTACTTCGTAGAAGAAAAAACAACCCTATTATGGTTGGAGAGGCTGGAGTTGGAAAAACAGCAGTTGTGGAAGGTTTAGCTCTTAAAATAGTAAATCAAGAAGTACCGAAACAACTATATAATGCTCAAATATTATCGTTAGATTTGGGTGCCTTACAAGCAGGAGCGGGAGTAAAAGGTGAGTTTGAAAGACGACTTCAAGCGGTGATCAACGAGATTCAAAATTCACCCGATTTTATCATTTTATTTATAGATGAAGCGCATACACTTATAGGTGCAGGTGGAAATGAAGGTGGTGGTGATGCAGCCAACCTACTCAAACCTGCATTAGCACGTGGACAACTTAGAACTATTGCTGCTACAACATGGTTAGAGTATAGAAAATATTTTGAAAAAGACCCTGCTCTTTCAAGAAGATTTCAAAAGATAGATCTCTTAGAACCAACTGTTGACGAAGCTGTAACTATTTTACGAGGTTTGGCAAAAAAATATGAAGAGGTACATGAAGTCTACATTGAAGATGAAGCCCTACAAACTGCAGCTTCATTATCTGCTAGATATATAACTGGCAGACAACTTCCCGATAAAGCAATAGATGTGCTAGATACTGCGTGTGCAAATGTAAAAATTAGTCAAACAAACACCCCTTTTGTTCTTCAAAAAATGTACACACAAATAGAAGAATTAAAAAGAAAACAGGAATTTTTCTTAAGAGACAACAATCGAGGTATAAAAGATTACTCTACACAAATAACAATTATAGAAGATGAACTAAAACAGCTTGAAGAAGAAGCAGAAATTATTAAAAACTCTTGGCAAGAACAAAAAGATGCTATGGCTGAACTTCAAAAAGCCATAAGTACAGATGATCATGAAACTATAAAATCACTGCACATAAAAATTGATAAACTCCATGAAAAAAATAGATATATTCATAAACATGTAACTAAAGAACAGATTGCCGAAGTAATAGCCGCTTGGACGGGAATTCCACTAGGTAATATGGTTAATAAACAAATTGAAAAAGTGATGGATCTTTCAAATTCTATGAAAGAAAGAATTATTGGTCAAGATGAAGCAATAGAGTATATAAATCAATTTTTACAAATCTCTATGGCAGGGCTTAAAAAAGAGAATGCACCAGCAGGTGTTTTTTTACTAGTCGGACCAAGTGGTGTCGGTAAAACAGAAACAGCTTTAAGTATAGCTGATCTAATGTTTGGTGGTGAAAGATTTATCACAACTATTAATATGACTGAATTTCAAGAAAAACATACTGTTTCAAGACTTATAGGTTCACCTCCGGGGTATGTAGGATATGGAGAAGGTGGACAACTAACTGATCCGGTTCGTGTAAAGCCATATTCGGTAGTACTTTTAGATGAAATCGAAAAAGCACATCCAGAAGTGCTAAATCTTTTTTATCAAATGTTTGATAAAGGTGTTTTAAATGATGGTGAAGGTCGAACTATTGATTTTAAAAACACAATTATCATCATGACTTCAAATCTTGCAACCGCAGAAATAACAGAACTTTGTATGCAAAATGAAACTATAAATATGGACGAGATCAAAGATCACATTACACCGATCTTATCAAGCTATTTACAACCTGCATTATTAGGGCGTATGAATGTTATCCCATATTTAAATTTAAAAGAAAATGCTTTAAAAGAGATAACAAAATTAAAATTAAACTTTATTAATGCACAGCTTGATAAAAAAGCTATAGAGTTTAAATATGACGAATCACTTCTAGACTTTATTGTTGCCTTATCAAATGCGAGAGATACAGGTGCAAGAAACATTGAGTTAATTATCAATTCCAAAGTGATGCCCCAACTTTCAAAAGTACTTTTAAACGCTGCAGTTGAAAAGAAAACTTTATTAGAACTGCATCTAGGTGTAAATGACAATCAAGAAATCATAATAAGGAGTAAATAGTGGCAAAAAGAGTGGTAAGTATAGTTATATGTATATCTTTTTTTAG